>JASFEQ010000421.1:0-3880 GCA_050124735.1 Desulfobacteraceae bacterium
GATAATTTAATGGCAAGGATATTTTTGGCTGGAAATTATGGTTTAGCGGGCCGTGCGGAGGAGGCCTGTGTTGAAGCCGCAGAAGTAATCAGGATCAGTCCGAAGTTCTCCCTAGAGTATGCTTCAAAAACATGGCCTTTCAAAAAGGCAGATAAGGATCGCTTTCTTGAGGCCCTGCGCAAGGCGGGAATGAAGTGAGAACGATGAGGGATGGATGAAAAATCCGTGACTCAATAATCCCACATCTTGTGGTCTGTTCTTCGGGGGGAAAATTCCACAATATTTGCCAAAATGTGCAATCGCGCCAAATTCCACAATATATATGGTAATCAAAACTCCCGATTAAGTACATCTTGCCAATAAGTGGATTCGTATTAATAGTGGTAAGGCCAAGAAACCTCAGACCAACGGGGGAGTGACGGGTTTATCAAAAAAAAAGAGCCAAGAGGGGAAAAAGCCCTGTCTCATGCGGGCACGAGTAGCGCCGTTATTGAGCCTATTGCATCGACCTTCTCAACATCCTCAATCGTGCTTATAGCTTCATCTATCTGGCGTCTGCTTAGTACCCGTTGGGCCTGAGTCCGAAACTTGTCCTTTACTTCTTCCCATGAGACGGGATTAGCCGGATCCCCCTTTGGATAATCAACCCGTTCACTTATTTGACTACCATCCTTAAGCTGTATTTCAACAATAGCTGTCCTGAACCCCTTACCTTCGGGAGGCTCAGGGTAAAGCTTGTCAAGGGCTCGATCCAATCGGACTTCAACCTTTTTGGCAAGGCGGGTAATGCGCTCGTCCTTTAGGTTGGTATCGCTGAAATCCTCAATCTCAATAAACCGTTTATTCAGCAATGCCGTAGCAAAAACAAAAGGTATGCTGAAACGAGCATCAATAGCATCCCTCGGCTCAGGGCCTCTGTTGAGCTGATAGGGAATCGTATCCGTGGTTATGGTTATGTGTTCGATCTGCTCAGAACTAATGGCCCTATCGTTCGTAATGGCCAGGGCTGCGTCTGCAGAGGAATGGGTAAAGCGGCAGGAAGCATGAGGTTTGACACAGCTTTTGCTTATGACCCATTCTTTTCCCAGGTTTTCAATGGCTGTTTCAGGATCTTTTTTTGCACCCAAAGCACGATAAAGCCCTAATTCGCCCTCGAAAAGGGTATCGGTACCTTTAAAGCCACTCTTTGCCAAGAGTGCCGCGTTTGCCCCGGTCATGGCGGCCCAGCCGGTATAGAGATCCTTAGCGTCGCCTCCCACACGACAGGGTTCAAAAGGAGCCACTGGAACCACACCGCATATGCCCAGCGCATGAGACATTTCATCAGCGTCTAGGCCCATTATATTACCTGCCACTGCGCAAGAACCCAAAGTCCCCCCAAACATGACCAAGTGAATTCCCCTACGAAACGCCTGGGGATACAGTGGAATGGCCAGGCGATGGGCCTCATAACCTATCACAATGGCCAAGAGGAGATCCTTACCCGAGGCACCGTATGCTTCTGCCATATTAATTGCGGTCGGTACGACCATACAGCCTGGGTGGCCCCCAGCCAGCTTGTTCACATCTGAAAACTCCAGAGCATCAGCCCTAGATGCGTTTAACAAAATTGCGCCTGTCAGAGAAGTCTTTTTTTTGTTACCGAATACGATTGACTTTCCGTAGCCTTCCCTAGACAGGATAAAATTTTCCAATATGATGATCGACGTCTGCCTACCAGCGCCTAATGCGCATCCGATACTGTCAAGAAGGGTTAAACGGGCCCTCTCTATCACATCTTTTGGAAGGTCCTCAAATCGCAGCTGCGCGAGATATTCTCCCATGACTCCAGTCAGTGTAGCCATGGCGTTCCTCCTTAAAGATCGATTCAGATCGCAATATCTTTATCAGCACATTCAATTTGCTGAATGAGTCTGATTCCAGTGAACAGTCAACAATTGCGGGGCCAGGAATCGTTTTGTATGGATGGCTTATCCAAGGCTCGATTCCACGATTTCGGTAACGCCGTGAAGATCTTTCACCTCATAATCTGGTTTAAAACCATCGAGATCCTCTTGGGCTCTGTTTAGCCAAACTGCCTTCATCCCCAATGCTAAGGCACCTTGAACGTCCCATTGGGGCCTTGCACAATAGAGTACATCGTCCACTCTAAGTTGATTTTGCTCTAAGACCCAGTAATATGCTCTCGGTGATGGTTTGCATGTCTCGGCCTGTTCCATGGTCCCGACGAAGTCAGGTCTGAAACCATCCATTTTATCCACCATCATGTCCAGGTATCTTGTTTCCACGTTTGAAAAGATCAAAACTTTGGTAAGCTCTTTCTGCCTCCTCAAAGCAGGCACCGTATCAGGAAAAGGTTCGACTTTATCCCAGAGATCCAACATGAACTTCACATCTTTCGGAACGCCAGGGATATTGTAATATTTGAACGTATAGACGAGCGATTCCTCAAGAGCCTCTGTGAAGTCCCTATACTTAGAAAATGCCGTGCGATGATTCTCTGAAATAAGCAGACGATGCCAGAGGGCTTTAAAGGTCTCCCCATCCACATCGCTCCCGTATTTCTTAAGGATGTTTGACGATGCCTCAATCCAGAGATTCGACCAATCATAAAGGGTATTTTTGGAATCATAAAAAATTGCCTTAGGCCATCCACTTTTTTTGTTCATGCGAGCCTCCCTGTTTTTTTAGTGTTAAAGAGAATTTCAAACTTTAATAAACTATCGTCCTAACCTCCTAGATAGAGTTGGCTTAATTTGCTGTCCGAGAGCAGTTCCTGCGAAGACCCCTCAAATCGATTCTGACCAAGTTCCAGGACGAAAACCTTTTGAGCCACTTTGAGCAGGGCATTCACATTCTGCTCAATGATAAGAAAGGGCATACCTTCCTCCTCATTAAGCTTCCTTACACGATTAAATATTTCCGTATTAATCTTCGGAGCAAGACCAAGAGAAGGCTCATCCAACATCATGATACTGGGCATCAATAGCAAGGCACCAGCCATCTCCATGAGCTGTTGCATCCCACCACTGAGTTCGCTAGCCTTGGCCTTTCTCTTTTCATACAGGAGCGGGAAGCGGGCATAGATGCGATCAATCTCTTTCGCAACATCGGTCTTTTTGACAAACAGGCTCATCTCGAGGTTTTCTTGTACCGTCATTTCGGAAAAGGTGAACCGTCCTTGAGGTACGTACGCCAGACCTCTCTGGAGGATATCCCGTGGCTTGAGCCCCACAATACTCTCACCTAGAAAACGGATATCTCCCGCCTTAACTTGTAGCAGCCCAAATATTGTACGAAAGATTGTAGACTTGCCTGCACCGTTTGGACCAATAATACCTACGATTTCGTCCTCTCCCACAGAGAGAGATACCCCATGCAGGATCTCGATGTCCCCGTATCCGCTCACAATATTTTCTACTTCAAGAATCATCTACTCTCCGAAATAGGCATCAATGGTCACAGGATCCCTTCGAACATCTTTCGGAGGCCCTTCAGCTATCTTCTTGCCCTGGGCCAATACGACCATGCGGTTGCAAAGATCCGTAAGAAGCCTCACATTATGCTCAACAATGACAAAAGTTATACCCATCTCTTGAAACTTCCGGATGTAGTCCGCGATTTTTTCGGTCATCACAGGGTTTATTCCTGCCAGTGGCTCATCAAGCATGACGATTTGCGGTTCCGGGTAAGTTATTAAAGCGTTGGCTAGTTCAAGGAGTTTCCTCTGGCCATAGCTCAACTCCTTCCCTCTGGCATCTCTTAAGTAAAAAAGCTCTAAAATCTCTAGGAGATCGAACGCCCTTTCCCTATTTTCAACATCGATATGGGCAGATAACCGTCCCTTCAAAAGCTGCAAGAAATTGTATGAAAATTCCTT
>JASFEQ010000422.1:0-3875 GCA_050124735.1 Desulfobacteraceae bacterium
CTGCTCAGGTCTATCCGGGTCAGGTCATATGGGAGGGGGCAAATCTGTCCGAGGGCAGGGGCACATGCCGTCCTTTTGAGATCTTCGGTGCCCCTTTCTTGGATACTGGCTTGATCAAGCAGAGTTTACCCCCTGAAGCCTGGGCAGGATGTCTCTTGCAAGAGGTATTGTTTCGCCCCACATTCCACAAATGGGAAGGTGAAATCTGCCGGGGATTCATGATTCACCTCCTTGATCACCGGTTGTATCGTCCCTATTTCTCCACACTTGTCCTTCTCAAAGCCATTTTAGGGCTTCATAAGGAGCAATTCGCCTGGAAGAAGCCCCCTTATGAATACGAGTATGACAAAATGCCCATTGATTTGATATTAGGCGATTCGTCTCTTAAAATCAAAATGGAGAAAGGTGCAGATCTCTTGGAGATCCAGGAAAGATGGGTTGAAGAGCTGAAAGATTTTCTCGAATGGCGTAAATCGTACCTTCTCTATTCCTAATTATCTTGAGACAGATACACTGTCTGTGAAAACCCTGCCTATAATCCCCCCATTGTCTTGAGCAGTTTTTCGCCTATCTTTAAGTACTCATTTCCAAGCTTTTTAGCAATCCATGTCCTTGCGCTTTGGGATTTCAGGGTCAGCGCAAGGATCTCTCTTAGAAGCTTACGTTCCTTGTTATCGAGCATTAACATGGCACTCGATTTGTCATACAGCTGGTGATGTATTTCCTGACTATTCTTTTTCATGTTGTTTGTAATTTACTTCTTTTGCCCACCGCTAATCCACTTATCTATGGCCTCTTTGTCAAATCGCCACACCCGGCCAATGCGAATGGCCGGTATCTTGCCTTCTGCAGCGTACTTGCAGATGGTAATCTCGTGCAGCTTCAAATACTTAGCCAGTTCTTTTGTTGTCATTATCTGTGGCATAGCAAACTCCTCATATCTTTTTCTTGGGTTAATTTGGCAATTGTTAAGGTTCCTATAGTTATGTATAATACCTAAAACGTATAAAGTCAATAAAAAACTGTTCATAGTGAATAAAAATATATTATCTTTATTTATTTAATTTGTATTAACTTTCTTTGAAGTTTTATTCTGAATAATTAAGGATAACTATAGGTTGTGAACCGAAAAAATCTCCTCGGAATTTTGCTCATTGGCTTCATTTGCCTTTCATTTGCCCATTCCACGTATAACCGTGTCAAATTCGTCTATGATGGGGATACTATTCTTATGGAGACGGGAGAGAAGGTAAGGTACTTGGGCATTAATGCCCCTGAAATGGGCTATCAGGGAAAGAAAAGCGAATTTATGGCCATTGCCGCCAGAGATTACAATGCTCGCCTTGTGGACAAGAAGAGGGTGAGATTAGAATTTGATCAGGAAAAGAGAGACCATCATGGGAGACTTCTTGGCTATGTGTTCCTGGAGGGTGGCGAAATGGTCAATGCCCTTTTGCTAAGGCAAGGATTTGCGCATCTTATGGCCAAGAGACCCAACTTTAAATATTTTTCCCTTCTCCTCAATGATCAGCGGGTGGCCATGAAAGAAAAACTGGGAATCTGGAGCCGGGCTACCGCGAAAATTGAAAGGTACTACCTTGGCAACAGCAAGTCATATCGCTTCCACAGACCGGGATGTGCCTTTGCCGCGCAAATAAGGGCCTATAATCTTGTGAAATTCGACAGCCGCCGCAAGGCCTTTTGGGAAGGCTTTAGTCCCTGCAAGCGATGTAGACCCTAGGGTAACCCTCATACGTCTTCCGCCGCAGTAAAGGACCTCGCCCTAAAGGACGGGGCACCTAGCTTTTCAACAGAACATCTCCTCAGGACACGTGGTTTCATCAGAGAAGATGAACATGAGTTTCGTGGATTATGTTGGAACGGCGGGTTTTTTGGTGATGGCCCTATTATAGGCGCTGATGATATCCCTGCGGGTCAAAACGCCCAACAGCTGGCGGGACTCACGGTCAGAAATGACAGGTAAGAGAGAGAAATCTCTTGATGTAATCTTTTCCATGGCATCGTAGAGATTGTCATCAATGGAGACGGTAACCACCTTGGGAGTGGCCACTTCCTTGACCACGACCAGATCCTTAAGATTTTCGTCAAAGACCACCTCGCGATAGTCATAATGGGTCACGATACCGGTTAATCGGCCCTCCTGGTTTACAACAGGAAAGCTTTTGTATTTGCTCTTGGATATCTTTTCTGCCAATCCCCCCAGGGATATGTTTTCAGGTATGGTTTCCACTTCTGGATTCATCACATCACTGACCGGGATGGACTTCAAGACATTGACTTCTTTTCCTGCCCTGATGTTTACCCCTCTCCTTGCCAGCTTTAAAGTGTATATAGAGTCCTTTAACAATTGACCACTTGCCAAGGAACTTATGATGCACGCGATCATAAGCGGTAGGATGATCTTGTAGTCGCCAGTCATCTCGAATAGGATGAGTATGGCGCTGAGGGGCCCATGTGTGGTTCCGCTCACAACGGCTCCCATGCCTACAATGCTGTACGCGCCAGGTGAAGCCGTCAACTCAGGAAGGAGGTAGTGAACCGCACTCCCGAAAAATCCCCCTGCCATGGCTCCCATAAAAAGTGAAGGGGCGAAAATACCCCCTGAACCCCCTGAACCGATGGTTATGGATGTGGCCAAGATCTTGAATCCGATTAAGAGGAACAGGACCCACCAGGCAAGTTTCTGCATGAGGGCCATATCTATGGCCGCGTAACCCACACCCAAAATATGGGGAAATTGAAGACTTATAAAGCCGAGGATTAATCCACCCAGGCAGGCCTTCAGATACTCAGGAAACTTCAAGTGTTCAAAGAAGTCCTCCGTTCGATAAAGCACAGTCGTAAAAGTCACGGCTACCAGGGCGCAGAAGAAACCCAGGATAACATATAGGGGGAGTTCCCATGCGCTGACTAGCTGATACGCTGGGACAAGAAATGCTGGAAAATCTCCCAGAAAGTGGCGTGAAACGGCTGTGGCCACAACGGAGGAAATAACGATGGGACTGAATGTGGCAAGCCCAAAATCGCCCAGAATGATCTCAAGGGCAAACATGGAACCCGCAACAGGGGCATTGAAGGTGGCTGCAATACCGGCCGCAGCCCCACACCCTACCAGGGTTCTGATGCGATCCTCTGAAATCCTAAGCACTTGCCCCAGACTGGACCCGATGGCAGATCCTATCTGAACAATGGGTCCCTCCCTCCCAACGGATCCCCCTGTCCCTATGGAGATAGCAGAGGCCAGGGACTTAATAATGACAATTCTTTTTCTAATGATGCCGCTTCTTAGGGTAACCGCCTCCATCACCTCTGGTACGCCATGTCCTTTCGCCTCCCTAGCCAGGAAATAGACGAGGGGCCCTACGATCAGGCCCCCGAGGGCAGGAATCCAAGTCCTTAGGTACCATGGGGTTAGGGGCGCCAGCTCGATGAGATTCTCTCCAGACCCATAAGCCATTGCCTGAATAAATCCGATGAGATAACGAAACCCAATAGCGCCAAAACCACCAGCCAACCCCACAAGAGTGGCGAGGATGGCCATAATAGTATGCTCATTGGTTTTTAGCTGATTGAGGATGGATCTTTTCTGAGAAGATTGATGGTTCACTTATTTTTTGGTGGGATACTCTGGAAATGATACAACATACATGAGGTGCAGTTTTCACATAGCAAAGCAACCCTACTTCAATGCCTCGAGCTTTTTCTTGGCAATCTGGGCCTCGCTGGATTTGGGGTACTTATTGATGATTTTTTTTAACAGGAGCCTTGTACTTGTCTTGTCCTTGATCTCCAAGAAAGCGATCGCCTGCCGCAGCATGGCACTGGGCACTTTGTTGCCCTTTGGATATTTCTTT
>JASFEQ010000423.1:0-3846 GCA_050124735.1 Desulfobacteraceae bacterium
TGACAAATATATGTTTCAGACTTACAGCCGTTTTCCTCTCACGCTGGTGAAGGGAAAAGGCTGTCGGCTCTGGGATGAAGAAGGAAAGGAGTACCTTGATTTTGTGGGTGGCATTGCTGTCTGTGCACTGGGGCATAGCTCACCATTGGTTAGCGAGGCCCTTGAAGAGCAGTCAAGAACACTGGTGCACGTATCAAACCTATATTACACAAGACCTCAGGCGGAGCTGGCTCAGCTTTTGGTAGATAATTCTTTCGCTGACCGCGTTTTTTTCTGCAACAGTGGTGCTGAGGCCAACGAAGCGGCCATAAAGCTTGTGCGGCGGTATTCGGATGAGAACTTTGGTTCAGACAGGTTTGTGATCATTTCCATGACAAATTCTTTTCATGGGAGGACCATGGCCACCTTATCAGCGACCGGGCAGGCAAAGATCCAGAAGGGTTATGATCCCTTGCTGAACGGCTTCAAATTTGTCCCCTTTAACGATCTGTCCGGCCTGGATGAGGCGGTAGACGACCACGTGTGCGCTGTCATGCTAGAGCCCATCCAGGGCGAAGGGGGAGTCGTCTGTCCTGATCCCGGTTACCTTAAGGGGGTTGAGGAGATATGTCGTGCTCGAAAACTACTTCTGATCTTTGATGAAGTTCAAGTGGGGATGGGCCGAACCGGGAAGTTATTTGCCTATGAGCACTATGGTGTAGCTCCGCATATAATGACTCTGGCCAAGGCATTGGGAAACGGCCTTCCCATTGGTGCCATGCTTTCCACCGAGGAATTTAGCAACGCATTTGGCCCTGGAAGTCATGCCTCCACCTTTGGCGGAACCCCCCTTGTGACCGCTGCTGCAATGGCTGTTTTGAAAAGCCTTTTGGAGGATGGATGGATTGATAACAGCCGGCAGATGGGGGAGTATTTCAAAGGAAGATTGGAGGACCTCAGCGAGAGACATCATATAATAAAGGATGTAAGGGGTCTTGGCCTCATTCTTGGCGTGGAGCTTGATCGGCAAGGCGCTCCAATTGTGGATGCCTGCACAGAGAGGGGTTTTCTAATCAACTGTATTCAGGACAATGTCCTTCGTTTTATTCCCCCTCTGATCGTTGAGAAGAAAGAGATTGACCTTCTGGTTGAAGCCTTGGATGAGATCTTGGGTGAACAGAGATGAAACGAGACCTCTTAACAATTCGAGATCTAAGTCAGGAAGAAATTTTCACTCTTATTGATAGGGGCCTCGAGATAAAAAAACAGGGACGCAAGGGGGCAAAACCCCTCTCTGGTTACACCATCGGATTGGTTTTTGATAAGGCCTCAACGAGGACAAGGGTCTCCTTCGAGACAGCCATGTTCCGGTCAGGTGGCCAAACGCTTTTCCTGAGTCGAGCCGACATGCAGTTGTCGAGAGATGAGACTGTGGAGGATACGGCTCGGGTACTTTCTCGATATCTTGATGGTCTGGTGATTAGAACCTATTCTCAGAGGCTGGTGGAAGAGATGGCAAAATGGGCAGATATAGCCGTTATTAACGCCCTGACGGATCTCTATCATCCCTGCCAGGTACTGAGTGACCTCATGACAGTGAAGGAGAAGCGAGGGCACATGGACAATATGAAAGTTGCCTGGATCGGAGATGGCAACAACGTGGCCCACTCGTGGATTAACGCCGCCCATCTGCTGGGATTTGAGCTGATCTTGGCGTGTCCCCGCGGTTATCATCCCTTACCTGAAGTCCTGAGGGATGTGGGTGAAAACGTCAGTGTGATTGAAGATCGGGAAGAGGCTGCCAGTGGAGCAGATGTTATTAATACGGATGTCTGGGCCAGCATGGGCCAAGAAGACGAAAAAGTGGAGCGGATGAAGGTTTTCCAGGAGTTTCAAGTAGATCAGTCATTGGTCGAATTGGCTAAACCCGATGTCCTGGTCATGCATTGTCTTCCGGCCCACAGGGGTGAGGAGATAACCACCGAGGTTATCGATGGCCCTCGCTCCGTCGTTTTTGATCAGGCCGAAAACAAGCTCCACCTCCATCAGGCCCTTCTGGAGAAATTACTGCTTAGCAGGTGAGGATAATTTAACCGCAGACTTGCCGTCGCCAAGGCTATGGCGGGGCAAGCGCACACAGACATTTTCCTCTGCCGACAATGGCAGAGGAAAAGGGGCTGTCTGCCCTCCGGGCGGCAATTATACACTGATTCATCCATTTTCGAACACCTCTGGTTCGTTCTGCCTGGAAGCGATTGTGGCGAGATCTTTTACCCGAGCGGGCCGGCTCGACACCTGCCCGCCATCTCACTCGCTCAGGTGAGGCGGCGGGATCACTCGGCTAAAATGTCCGTATGGGTCTGTGGCCAATGACATGGACGAGCTTAAGGATGGAGTTAGGAATTGACTGAAAAAATTAAAAAGATAGTGCTGGCTTATTCTGGAGGTCTTGATACATCCGTCATTCTCTCATGGTTGATGGAAAACTATCAGTGCCCTGTCATTGCCTTTTCCGCGGATCTGGGGCAGGGGGATGATATGGACGCGGTCAAAGAGAAGGCCATCCAGACGGGTGCAGAAGAAGTAATCATGGAAGACCTTAGAGAGGAGTTTGTGGGGGATTTCGTATGGCCCGCCCTGAGGGCCAATGCCATCTATGAATCCGGATACTTGCTGGGGACCTCTCTAGCAAGGCCCCTCATCGCCATAAGACAGGTGGAAGCTGCAAGGGCATCAGGGGCGGATTCAGTGAGTCATGGGGCCACAGGAAAAGGTAATGATCAGGTGCGGTTTGAAATGGCTTACATGGCCCTTGAGCCCGACTTAAAGATCATCGCGCCCTGGAGGATATGGAATTTCAAGGGCCGGGAAGACCTTATAAGCTATGCCCGGTCTAAGAACATCCCTATTCCTGTGACCAAAGAGAAGCCCTATTCCACCGATGCAAATCTGCTGCACATCAGTTTCGAAGGCGGAATCCTTGAAGATACGTGGAAGGAGCCTCCTGGAGACATGTTCGTCATGTCCGTTTCTCCGGAAGATGCGCCTGATCAGGCCTCATATTTAGAAGTCGAATTCAGAGAGGGAAACCCAGTTGCGGTAGATGGAAAATCTTTATCCCCTGCAAATCTCTTGGCCCACCTAAACACCCTGGGCGGGAGGAATGGCATCGGCCGGGTGGACCTGGTGGAGAATCGATATGTGGGCATGAAGTCCAGAGGCGTGTATGAAACGCCAGGTGGGACTATTCTAAGGATAGCCCACCAGGCCATTGAATCGATAACCATGGACCGTGAAGTCATGCACATCCGGGACGGACTTGTGCCCCGGTACGCGGAGATGATCTACTATGGCTACTGGTTTTCACCAGAGAGGGAAATGTTACAATCCCTTGTCGATGAGACCCAGAAAAACGTAACCGGTATGGTGAGGCTCAAACTCTACAAAGGAAACTGCACCGTCGTGGGAAGGAAATCTGATCGTTCGCTGTATGACACAGACTTTGCCACCTTTGAGAGTGAAGATGTATATAACCAGAAGGATGCTGAAGGATTTATAAGGCTGAGTGCCCTCCGGCTCAAAATAGCCGAACTCATGAGACGGAAGCAGGGATAGAGAAAGGCCCAATGACCCATGCCCCCAGTGAAATGGGAGCCATTGGCGCATTTCACAGGCAAGCCAATGATACCGGTGAATAGTGTCCCGATGAATGGGGAGACTTTCATGGGGCAGGTAAGTGAGCAATGGCAGATGACAAATCAAAAGTTTGGGGGAGTCGTTTTCAGAAGGGCATGGATGAGGTGGTAGAGAAGTTTAATGCCTCCATCCGCTTTGATGCACGCCTATATGCTCAGGATATAGAGGGAA
>JASFEQ010000424.1:0-3834 GCA_050124735.1 Desulfobacteraceae bacterium
AGGACATTCGTCGGCATCTACACCGAATATTGGACGTTGATCCTGGGGATCATATTAATTCTGCTCATTTTCTTTTTGCCCGAAGGGGTGATGGGTTATTTTTTGGAGAAATTTGGCACCAGGTCTGAGGTGGCCAGTGAGAGAGGAAGTGAATAGATGCTCTGGGTGGAAGAGATACATAAGTCATTTGATGATTTTAAGGCGGTCAATGGGGCCAACCTTACCGTGGATAAGGGTGAACTGGTCGCCGTTATCGGGCCCAACGGTGCGGGAAAGACCACGCTTTTTAACCTCATATCCGGGCAACTAAGAGCGGACAAAGGCAAGGTTATTTTTAATGGGGAAGATGTGAGCAAGCTTCCCACATACGAGATCTGCAGGAGAGGAGTCGCCCGCTCTTTTCAGATCGCCAACATTTTTCATCGTCTTTCGGTCTTCAGGAACGTCCAGGTCTCGGTGCTCTCCCAGCAGAAAAAGAGCAACAAACTCTTTCGGCCGGCCCAGAATATGGCTGTGGAGGAAACAAACCGTATTCTGGAAAGTGTGGGTCTTTTGGACAGGGCGGAGCACATCTCTGGTTCCCTTTCCTATGGTGACCAGAGAATTCTGGAGATTGCGATCGCTCTCGGCAATGAGCCGGAGTTGCTCATCCTTGACGAGCCTACGGCCGGCATGTCCCCAAAGGAGACAACCTCCACGATGAAACTGGTCAGGCGGCTCGCTGACGAGAGGGGATTGACCATTCTTTTCTGTGAGCACGATATGGACGTGGTCTTTGATGTGGCACAGAGTATCATGGTGATGCACCACGGGAACACAATTATCCAGGGGGAGCCGGAAGCGGTGAGGGAGAATGACGAAGTGCAGGATGCCTACCTAGGAGAAGCGTGATGCTTGAGGTGAAGGAAATCCACACTTTCTATGGCTTGAGTCACATCCTCTTTGGCGTCTCCCTTAAGGTGGATCCACGGCAGGTGGTCTGCCTGTTGGGCCGAAATGGGGCCGGAAAGACCACCACCCTTAAAAGTATTCTCGGTCTAACACCCCCTAAGAAGGGGCTCATTACGTTTAGGGAAGAAGATATTACGGGCAAAGAACCCTATATCCTTGTGAGAAAAGGGATCGGTTATGTCCCCGATGATAGAAGGATATTTGCAGACCTTACCGCAGGGGAGAACCTGGAGATCGCCGCCAGGAAGGCCCGAGAGGGCAGGGAATGGGACAAGGAGAGGGTATATGACCTCTTTCCTGCATTAAGAGACTTGGACTCACGGAGGGGAAGTCTTCTCAGTGGAGGGGAGCAGAAAATGTTGGCCATTGGCAGGGCATTGATGGGAAACCCCGAATTCCTGCTCCTGGATGAACCGACCGAGGGTCTGGCCCCTGCGCTGGTCCGTGCCTTTGGGGAAACCATCACAACCCTGAAGGAGGTGGGCCTAACGGTTCTATTGGCTGAGCAGAATGTGAAATTTACGCTGAGACTGAGTGACTTTGGCTATATCATTGACAAAGGGCGGATCTGTTATGAGGGCGCCGTTGAGGAACTGTTAGAAAACGAAGAGGTAAGGAGAACCTGCGGCATCTAACCCCCCCAAACCGTTCCGCGGATCTCCCGGTCCAAGCCCTCACCCTGCTCTCTGAGCCAGAGGCAAGGGAAAGGGAGAGATGAGGATTGCAGGATGAGCTATTTTCTTTTAAAAGAGGTGGAGGCAAAAAAACCCGCTGAGGGTGTTGAAATAAGGGTCATTCCTGGTGAAAGGATGACCATGGCGTTTTTCCGTCTTGAGTCCGGCACAAAAATACCAGAACATGCTCACCCCCATGAACAGATGGGTACAGTTCTCAAAGGATCCGTTGAATTGGTTATCGGAGAGGAGAAGAGAGTGGTCAAAGAGGGCTGTGCGTATCGGGTTCCCCCCGATGTGCTCCACAGTGGAATGTGTCTGGAGTCATCTTCTGAAGTCCTGGAAGTCTTTTCCCCGCCACGTGAAGACCTTCAATAAGAAATCCTCAGAAAATCAGAGAACCGACAGGAACCGCTACAACGGCTAACCTGAATGGAATCAGATAACTGTCTCTGCCTCGCGCGGCAAGAGCTATAATAGGTGCACAGAAAACAGGGCATTGATGCACAGTTTTCTGTGCATTTTTAATTTGTTATTCCAACCAGTTAGGAGTGCCCCAGAAATATGCACAGAAAATTGTGCATCCCCCGCACAATTGCATGTGCACGCGTCCTCTTTTCCCTGCCCCATTCTCCGAAATTTACTTTGATGCCTTTTCCTTTGAAGAAGAGGTCCCTCTCCTTAGTCCTCGATATGACAAGGTATTTCAGAGACCAGTTCAACTCAAACAATCTAAATTCAGCCCGTTCTGAAAAAATTGTAGGAAAACTTCTGTCTGGCACGAAATTTGATATATAAATATATTTAATTATATCTAATTGAGGTGACCCTAGTGCCATACCCCGCGGGCTACTCCTGAGGGGTACAATTTACAGAGGGTGTGGCGAAGTCTGCAGAAGACCCTTTCCCGGCATGAGCCTTGGATCCAGGTCAATGACATGAAGTCAGTCTCAATAATCAGGAGGTATGGCCAAAATTATGGGTAAACTTTATATCCTTAGCGGACCTGATATGGGCCAGTCCTTTGAACTGGGAAGTGACCCCGTGTATGTGGGACGTTCCGCCTTCAACACCATAAAAATATCGGATAAAGCGGTTTCTCGGAGGCACCTGAAGATCCTCAAGAGGGGTCATCGATACTTTATAAAGGATTTGGAGAGCGAGAACGGCACATTCATAAGTGGTAGAGAGATCAGTGCCGGTGTGGACACTGAGGTTGACGAAGGGGTTCCCATTGTTATTGGTATGAGCGTCATTTGCCTGGGGGAGCGCTGCCTGGAGAATGTCAGGCCGGTTCTGGATTCCATGGAACTTTCAACGAAGATCAGTGAAAAAAGCGGCGTCTTTCAGCAACATGAAAGCATGACTACCCAAAAGATCATGGAATTGGTCTACAAGGTGTCCGATCTCATGAACGAGCGCTTAAGTACAGATGAGATTCTTGAAAAGATACTGGAATACATTTTCGACTTTCTAAGAAATATTGACAGAGGCGTTATCCTCTTAATTGATGAAAAAACAGGAGAGATTTCCAAGGTCTCATCCAAATTGAGGGATACCAGCGAGGATGCCACGGTGTATTGCCAAGACGTGGTTGAGCGCGTCATTAAAGAGGGTAGAGGCGTGGTGGTTCCGGATGTTGAGGCTGAAGAGGAGGACGATCTCGTGGATACTGTGAAATTATCAAAAATTGAATCTGTGATGTGTGTCCCTGTGATGAGCGGATCGCAGATCAAGGGCGCCATCTATGTGGACTCATTGAAGGAGCCATTTGGATTTCGACGGGAAGATCTCTCCCTCTTCACGGATTTGGGCAGACGGGCTGCACTCGCGGTAGAGAACGCATTACTTCAGCAAACCTTTGATAGAAGTCCAGAAGGCTAGACGGGAGATTTGGGGAGAAAAAGCCAAAGACGCTCAAACAGTGTGAGGTTCGCCCAAAGATCTCTGATGACACGGCATAAAAAGTCTAATCACCCATTTCAAAGCTTATTTTCACTTCTGCATCCGACAACTGCTCTCCAGATAGTGTCCTCCCAGGCACACTGAAATGATATAACCTTTCTCCATCCTCCGCGCAGATCGCTACTTTGAAGTCATTTGTGAGAGACAGCGTCCTGGCCCTGGAGTCCGTCCATTCACCCATTAAATGGCCGCCCATGGAAAGACTGATACCCGGTGTGCCGTCACGGATAACCCCCACCCGTAC
>JASFEQ010000425.1:0-3826 GCA_050124735.1 Desulfobacteraceae bacterium
AGGTTCTTTCTGAGATTTTTTCCTGTTATTTTCTGGATGAGAAGAATTTCATAAAGGGATAGGCTCAAGGGAAGCATGACGGCATTTTCCTTTGAACCGAGAGCCATCAAGAAGCAAGAAAAGCAGAGTATGAAAAAGAGGACCTTTTGGCCCGGTTTCACATGGATCCTTGCCTTTAAATAGAAGTACATGCTCATGATGTAGAACATACCGACCAGGCTGGCCATTCTCTGAACCAAGAAGGTGACGGCTTGGGTCTGAACCGGATTTATAGCCCAGAGCAGGGTCGCAAGGAGGGCTATGGGGTAAGCGTCATCTGCATATCTTGTCGTAATCGATGGGAGATTGAGGGTGTGGTAGATGAACAGAAAGAGGAAAATAGAGGCGAGAAAGTGTATGAAGATATTTACCAGATGGTACCCTAATACGTCAAGTTCCCCAAAATAGTAGTTCAAAGCAAAGCTAAGGCATGCGACTGGCCTGTATAGGGAGCTGGGATCGGCGCGACCTGAAAACAGGGTGCGTTGGATACTTTTCCACGACAGTTCCTTCAGATGAATATTGGGGTTACCGGTTATATTCGGCTCGTCATCAAAGTGCCATGAGCAATCGAGGGTATTGCCATATATTGAGGAAATGAGTATAGCCAGAATAACGATGGCAAAAACGACTTTTCGGCAGTTGGCGACAGGGCTTTGGCCACATTCGTCGAATGATCCGTAATGCATTTGCATTCATTCACCTTTTGTACCCAAAACGGATTTTACAGAAAATACCAGAGTGCCTCGTCCAGAAGGGCAGGAAGCTTCACCTGACACGCACATAAAAGATGGGTGGTCAGATACCTTCTGTTTGCAACCGCATCATCACGAATGGCGGTAATCATGACCACCCAAAAAAACGGGTAAAAATAAGACTTATTTTACTCGAATTAAGTAAATATCTCAACAATGTTTCTCAACCCTGCAGATTTAAGGGGATCTCCAGACAGCACTTTCCATCATATCAGGAGGGCACTGGAGAAATTAGATTTTGCCATCTTTGTATTCATCAGTCTCTCGAGAAGGACTTACGAGGGGATAGATTTCAATAGGAGGGGGACGCACTGAACGCATCCAAACCAAAAATCCGGGAGAAGCATCGCACTGAAATGGCACTGAAATGGTTGCTTTTGGGAGGGTTAGCGCTATTAATATTTTCCGTTTGTGTCCTCGCCATGGTTCCGCCTGTCAGCAAAGACGCACTCGTTCATCACTTGGCCGTCCCTAAACTCTACTTGGAACATGGGGGTATCTATGAGATCCCTTCTATGGTCTTTTCTTACTATCCCATGAATGTGGATCTCCTCTACATGATTCCTCTGTATTTCGGTAATGACGTCGTCCCCAAACTCATCCATTTTGTTTTTGCACTCCTTACGGCCTGGCTTATGTTCGGGTACCTAAAACGCCGGTCAAATACCCTATATGCGCTTTTTGGCGTGATCTTTTTCCTCTCCACACCCATCGTTCTGAAACTCTCCATCACAGCCTATGTAGACCTGGGACTCATTTTTTTCTCCACAGCGTCACTGCTTTTGCTCCTGAAATGGTCTGAAAATGGGTTTCGCTTGAGATTTCTCATCCTTTCAGCGGTTTTCTGTGGGCTGGCCATGGGAACAAAATACAATGGCTTGATCAGTTTTTTTCTGCTGAGCCTTTTTGCCACCTTTATTTGCTCAAGGTATGACCAAGGTTCAAAACAGGGCCTTTTCGGGGCTATGGGATACGGCCTTATTTTTGCAAGTATAGCACTACTCGTATTTTCGCCCTGGATGATCAGGAACATCATCTGGACAAATAATCCCATCTATCCCCTTTACGACCACTGGTTCAATCCTCCACATGGTGAAGCGCAGAGTTCGGCAGGGTCTTTTGCCTTTAGGGCCTTGATCTATCATGAGTCCTGGTGGCAGATTGCCCTCCTGCCAGTACGAATCTTTTTTCAGGGCCAGGACGGAATACCGCAATATTTTGATGGGAAGCTCAATCCCTTTCTTCTGCTTCTGCCCATAACGGCTTTTCTATGGAGGAGAGAGGGCGCACAGGGTCTCAAACGTGAGAAGAAGGTCCTGCTCGCCTTTGCGGTCCTCTTTTTCGCTCTTGCCTTTTTCAGGACAGATCTCAGGATACGTTACATTTCCCCGATCATTCCACCACTGATCCTATTATCTGTTCTGGGTATAAAAGACATCATGGATGGGGTTGGAGATCTCAAAGGACGGGCTACCGGGCGGGCAGTGACCATTCTCCTTCTCTCTGTCCTAACGGTTGCCCTTGCATTGAACGCCCGCTATTTTTTTGAGCAGTTTAGATATGTGGAACCCTTCCCCTACCTGCGAGGCCATGTGAGCCGGGATGCATACATATCCAAATATCGGCCTGAATACCCTGCACTTCAATACATCGATCGTCATCTTCCCTCCCATGCTCTGGTGTTATTCATTTTTGTAGGTAACAGGGGCTACTATTGTGAGAGGGACTATATCTTTGGTGAAGATCTCATGGGGGAGGTATTTCTGGCGTCGAAAAGCCCAGAAGAGATGGTGTGCGTGCTCAGAGGCAAGGGTATTACACATCTGCTCATCTATGAGCGCCTTTTCGAAAAATGGATCCGGGACAATCTCTCAGATGGCGATAGGCATGTTGTAAAGGAGTTTTTTAAGAAATACGTGAGGGTTCTTTATCATGAGAAGGGCTTCAGTGTCACCGCCTTGGAAAACTCTCTGTGATCCGTGCTCCCCAAATCCTCAAACTGGCCGTGCCCCTCGTTGTGGAGGAAGACAAAATCACAACGGGATAATGGGGCAGGGGATGATACAGGGAATGTTTGTAAAGTGCTGCATATTAATCTAAGGACTTGAAATTTTAGTCTTAATCATTTATCATTAACAGAACTGAAGTTACTTTAGTATAATATAAGAGTCGATTGCGGGATACTCTTGTGGGTCTGGGCGCCATCCTGACGGTCAAAGGTCCTAATGGTCTATTCCCAATGGCTCTTCTTTTTATGCTGGGGATCGATTCCTCAGCTGGAGAGGTCCAAGCCATGCAACCGCATCTGGGAGCCCATTAATGAACAACGCTAAGGTCACGGTCATCATTCCCACATATAATGAAGCTGAGAGCATCGGCCATGTGATTTCAAGGATCAGGGGCCTTTATCCTGATTTTGAGATTATCGTTGTGAATGATGGCTCAACAGATGAAACTGGCAGGGTTGCGAAGGATGCAGGGGCCCTTGTTTACAGCCATCCCTATAACATCGGAAATGGCGCAGCCGTAAAGAGTGGCATAAGAATCGCCTCTGGCGCCATACTGGTGTTCATGGATGGGGATGGACAGCATGATCCTGAAGAGATAGGGAAGATGCTCGAGTATTTCCCTGACTATGACATGGTGGTGGGTGCGAGGCCAAAGGGCCATCAGGCCTCATGGGGGCGTGCCCTTGGAAACTGGGCCTACAACCGGTTGGCTTCCTATGTGGCCAAATTCCCGGTTGAAGATCTCACGTCTGGATTTCGTGCCGTTAAATCAGATATTGTCCATGGATTCTTGTACCTCCTTCCCAACACCTATTCCTATCCCACCACGCTCACGCTGGGGATTTTGAGGGGTGGTAGGAGCCTGAAATATGTTCCTATTAGCGTGGAAAAGAGAAAAAAGGGAAATAGCAAGATAAAGGTTTTCCAGGATGGGATGCGGTTCTTCTTGATCATCACCAAGATCTGTGCCCTGTATTCTCCCCTGAGGGTCTTTCTGCCCATCAGTTTCCTGACGTTCTGTTT
>JASFEQ010000426.1:0-3812 GCA_050124735.1 Desulfobacteraceae bacterium
TCCCCTTCATCCAAAGAAAGCGGGTTCCCTGCCCCTCCTTGTTGTTGATCTCATCCTGGCCGCGCTCGGTTTTTCTTTCGCGATCTATATCTATGTTGACTACTGGGAGTTTATCTTTCGCGTCGGGGATCCGACCGGCTGGGATCTTTTTTTCGGTATCGTCAGTATTGTGCTCATCTTTGAGTTGACCCGCCGCGTCGTGGGGTGGCCCTTACTCATCATTGCCTTTTGTTTTTTGGCCTATTGCTTTTTCGGGCAGCACCTGCCCGCGCCCTTTTCCCACAGGGGCTATGATCTGGAGAGAATCGCCACCACACTTTTTATGTCCAAAAACGGGTTGTTTGGTGTTCCTATGAGGATCACGACCTATTTCATCTATCTTTTCATCGCCTTTGGGGCCTTTTACGAGACCTGCGGCGGAACGGCGTTTTTCGTCGATCTGGCGAGTGCCCTCTTCGGGAAGCTGAGGGGGGGGCCGGCCAAGGTCTCTGTCGCGGTCAGCGGTATGATGGGGACGATCTCAGGGAGCGCCGTCGCAAATACAGTGACCACAGGATCCCTGACCATCCCCCTGATGAAACGCATCGGTTTCGAGCGTCATGTGGCCGGGGCCGTTGAGGCCACGGCCTCCACCGGCGGCCAGCTCATGCCTCCCGTTATGGGGGCCGCTGCCTTTATCATGGCGGAATATTTAGGCGTCCCATATATTGAAGTCTGCAAGGCCGCCGTCATACCGGCAGTTCTCTATTTCCTGGCGATTTACAGCGTGGTCCATTTTTACTCTTTGAAAATCGGGATCAAGGGTCTGGATGAAAGTGAAATACCCTCCATTAAGCTCGTCTTCCGTGATAAATGGATGTTTACGGTTCCCCTCATTGTTTTGATCGGCATTTTAGTTTATGGTTACTCCCCCAGGGTGGCTGTTCTCTTTTCCCTGCTGGCCACCGTGGTCATGAGCTTTTTCAGAAAAGAATCCAGGATGATGCCGTCCAAGATATTTGATGCCATGGCCAAGACAGGATATAACTGTGTCATGGTTGTGGGTGCCTGTGCCACGGCCGGCATCGTTATCGGCGTGGTTTTGTTAACGGGAATGGGCGCCAAGATTACCACCCTTGTGATCACCATTTCCGCCGGGTCCTTGCTCCTTGCCCTTCCCATCGTCATGCTGGCATCGATCCTCTTTGGAATGGGCCTTCCGACAGTGGTCTGCTATGTCCTGCTCGCTGCAACGGTCGCCCCCTCTTTGATTAATTTAGGCGTGACTCCAATGGCGGCCCATCTTTACATCTTTTACTTCGGGATGCTCTGTATGGTCACCCCGCCGGTTTCTTTCGCCGCCTATGCCGGTGCGGCCATCGCCAAGGCGGACCCCATGAAGACGGGATGGACCGCATGGACCTTTGCCCTTGCCGGATTTCTGCTGCCCTACATGTTTGTCTATAACGATTCGCTCCTATTGATGGGATCTGTGATGAACATCTTATTTTCTGTGCTGACCTCCATGATCGGGGTGATTTGCCTGGGAGCGGGAATCATCGGTTATGTGCTCAAAAAGACGCCTGCCCATGAAAGGTTCCTTCTCTTTGCCGCCGCCCTTCTTCTCATCAAACCTGGAGTCCTTACGGATATCGGCGGGTTTCTGTGTGTCTTGTTGACCGTTGTTCTCCAGGTCAAAAAACAGGCCCCCGCAGGGACCGACCAGGCCGCAGCGTGATGGTCATATAAGACTCTATGGGGCTTTATCGATATGGTTGAAATGAAAGCAGCGACAGTTGCAGAAGCCTATCTGGAGTTGCTCGCCTTGCGCGGGATCGAGTATTTCTTTGGGAATGCCGGGACCGATTTCGCCAGCATCATCGATGCATTTGCCTGTCGCCAAGAACAGGGAAAGTCACTTCCACGTCCCCTGAGCATCCCTCACGAGATTCCGCTGGTGAGTATGGCCCATGGTTATTATCTCGCCACGGGAAGGCCTCAGGTGGCCATGGTTCACGTGGGGATCGGCACGGCCAATGGCCTTGGCGCTGTGATCGGGGCCTATCGGGCCAGGATTCCCATCCTTTTCAGTGCAGGCCGAACACCGATTACAGAGGAGGGGAGTCCCGCCTCTCGGTCAAGGCCCATACACTGGGCGCAGGACGCTTTCGACCAGGCAGGAATGCTACGTGAATATGTGAAGTGGGACTATGAACTGAGGACGCCTTCACAGTTGGAGTCCGTGGTGGATAGGGCCCTGGCTATGGCCATGTCAGAACCAAAAGGACCCATCTATCTCACCCTACCGCGCGAGATAATGGCAACCCCATTGGAAGAGGTGGAATTTCAGGCTCAGCCTCGGTATGACCTCCCCACCTATCATCCGGATCCAGAGAAGGTTGCGAAAGCTGCCCGTATTCTGAGTGAAGCGAAGTATCCCTTGATCATCACCTCGTCGGCAGGACGCTCAAACGCAGCGGTTCAGGCCCTGATGGATCTGGCCGATACGGCGGCTATTGGAGTCGTTTCTTTCAACCCCGAGTACATGAACTTCCCCACGGATCACCCCTGCCACCAGGGCTTTTTCCCCGATCCTTATCTTTCAGAGGCCGATGTGCTGATGGTGGTGGATTGCGACGTCCCGTGGTTTACGAGCATAAAGAAACCCCATGATTCAGCATTCATTATCCAGGCGGGCATTGACCCCCTTTATAGCAGTTACCCCATTCGCGGCTTTCCCTCGGATCTTACGCTGCAGGGGGATCCGGCCCTTGTCCTTGCTGGGCTGAAACGGGCCATTTCAGAACTCTCCGGCAGGAACGAGAGCGCCATGGCCTCAAGAAGGAAAAGGCTCCACAAGATGCACGATGCTGCGGTGAGAGGCTGGCAGGAATCGGCCCAAAAAGCGGCCAGTGACAGGCCCATAGACCCTCGATGGGTTTCCCATAATGTGAACCGCATCCTGGGCGGTGATGGCATCCTGGTCAATGAATATGACAATAGTATGAAAGAGTATACGAGCCCGCGTCCTGGGTCCTACTTCTCCTCTCCCCATGCGGGGTATCTCGGATGGGCTGTGGGAGCGGCCCTGGGGATTAAACTGGCCTGTCCTGAGCAAACGGTCGTCGCCACAGTGGGGGATGGTAGCTATATATTTGCGGTCCCAAGCGCCTGTCATCTTGTCTCTGAGGCCTACCAGATACCGATCCTGGTTATCGTGTACAACAACCAGTGCTATTTCGCCGTAAAGCGGGCGACGCGGGCCCTCCATCCCGAGGGTTGGGCGGTTAGGACGAACCAGTTTCCTCTGAGTGAACTCCCGGTCACAGCCCATTACGAAAAGATCTGTGAGGCCTTTGGGGGATATGGAGAGAGGGTGGAGGATCCAGAACAGGTGGGTCCAGCGATAGAGCGGGCCCTGCGTATGGTCAGGCAAGAAAAGCGCCAGGCGCTTCTAAACGTCATATGCAAACATCCGTAAGGCAAGCTATTTGACCATGGCAAAGCCCACGAGACTAACGCAGGAGATGATAGAAGAATACATGGCCCGGGGGTATTGGGATGAGACGAGTGTTGGCCAGATCCTGAGGTTAAACGCCAAGAATTATCCCGAAAGCGAAGCCATAGTAGATGGCCAAACGAGGCTCACCTGGTCGGCGTTAGACCGCGTAACTGATGCGGTTGCGTTAGGTCTGCTGCAAAAGGGAATCAGGCGCGACCAGGCACTCGTGGCGCAGGTACCGACCCCATCAACGACCCTCCTCATCCTTCTGGCGTGTCACAAAGCGGGCATCATCTGCTGCTTCCCTCCTTTAACATTCCGCCAGAATGAG
>JASFEQ010000427.1:0-3791 GCA_050124735.1 Desulfobacteraceae bacterium
TGCCTCCCACGAGGAGCATAGGAGTCCATTCCAGTGGGGTCTTCATATGGTGACCAGCTCGTAATTCCTATTTCCAAGGCCAAGCTTCTCGGCGTAACGGAGTTGTATGGTCCAGTCTACCTTGGGATAGAGTCCCCTAAATTTGTCCTCGCCCGTCCCCTTGTGGGAAGACAAACAAGAACCCTCCAACCCTACTTGACGGTTAACCATATCTGCCGATGCCTGATCAATAGCCACCGGGTCCTTTGAGGCCATGATTCCCAGGTCCTGTACGATGGGTGCATCGCTGTGACCGTAGCAGTCACAGGCCGGGGAAATCTGGGTTAAGAAGTTGAGAAAGACAGCGCGACCCTTTTTCCCTTTCAAAACGGCAAGGGTGTATTCCACCATCTTCTTCTGAAAAATGGGGATATCCGCATTCCACTGCACATCGATCGCCTTATTGCCACATATAAGGATGCATTCCCCACAGCCCACGCACCTTTTGGGGTCAATCACTGCCTTTTTATTCTTGATGGAAATGGCTGATTGGGCACAATGTTCCACGCATTCGCCGCAGGCGATGCAATTTTTCCTCTTTACCTTGGGTGACACACCAGAATGCTGCACCAGCTTTCCCTTTCTTGAGGCACATCCCATCCCGAGATTCTTAATGGTGCCCCCGAATCCTGACAGCTCGTGACCTTTGAAATGGGCCACGCTGATGAGGACATCCGATTCAGCGATCTCTTTTCCTATATAGGCGGTTTTGACATTTTCTCGGTTGATCCTTACGGCAGTGGAAGAGGCCCCTCTCATCCCATCCGCGATGATAATGGGCGCGTTTACCACGGAATAGGCAAAACCGTTCTGCGTGGCCGTATCAAGATGTGAAACGCTGTTTCCTCTTGTTCCGGAATAAAGGGTGTTGGTGTCAGTTAGAAAAGGCCATGCCCCCAATTCCTTTATGTGGTCTACAATCTGGCGCAGAAAATTGGGTCTTATGAATGCCGTATTCCCCTTTTCACCGAAATGCATCTTGATGGCCACTAAATGGCGAGGATGAATGATACTTTTCAGATCCAACGTGTCGATGAGCCTCACGAGTTTTTCAAAGAGGTTTTCCTTGGTGGAGGCCCTAAGATCAGTAAAGTAGACTTGGGAAGCCGTCATCAATCATCTCCTTTTTCACGAAAAATAAGGGGCCTTTTTATCAAAAGCATGAATGCCCCAATGGTGCTTTATTTGGCGGATTATTTACGAAATTACAAGAAAGGTCAATACTAAGCGCTGTCGAAAGATTGTGCCTCAAACGGGGAAAGAATCTTGGTTTTTTTGGGCAATGATCTGAGATATTACCGATTTACCTGTCAATATGAGGGAAATCCGTCCTTTTTTCCGTTGACAAACAAAATCATCTTGGATTATTAACTTGATGCTAATCAAGGGTATTTACGTCCCCACCCATCCTAGATGGTCTTGGTGAAAACTTCTTCCTAGCCAGATCTCTTACAAAGGGAGAATCTGACCCTATGCCAAAAGCAAACTCCAGTCCATTATGCCTGATCTGCTTGTCAATGCTGCTTGTACTGTTTGCATTTCCAGGGCAGGTGAACGCCCAGGCGGCAAAAAAGATTCTGAGCATCGAAGCGTATGACATGCTCAACACGGTTCCTGACACCTATTTGATCGATGTGAGAACGCGGGCAGAATACCAGTTTGTTGGACATCCCTTCAAGGCCTACCTTTTCCCCTATATGTTCTGGGCCGGCCATCTTGCCAAAGAGGACGAGACATATACCTATCAGCTGGGTCCAGAAAACAAGGCGTTCGTGGAAGAGATAAGCAAGGTATTCAAGAAGACGGATAATCTTCTGATCATGAGCCGGGATGGCACAAGAAGTCTACTTGCAGCCAGGGATCTCATCGCTGCCGGTTTCAAAAAGGTATTCGATGTGGTGGATGGTTTTGAGGGGCCTGAGTTCCCCACGTTTGGGGATGTGGATCGGCACAAGTTTTATCGCCAGCTCGCAAAGAGAAATAAGGTACACGGTTTTGGACACCGCAGTCATTATGGATGGCAGTGGTGGGGCCTACCCTGGACCTATGAAATCGATCCCAAATATATTTATCCCCCCGACTTAAAACAACCCAAGAAACCGAAAAAGTGATCTGACGAAGAGGGTTTTGGGTGAGGAGAATTGTTATGGAATCAGAAGAGCTTGTGGAGCTCATGAAACAGATTGAAGAGAAAGGAATTGGCTGGGATAAGGTGGAAGAGCAAACAAAAATCTCCTATGATCTTTTGAAACTCTATGTCAATTCTGGCCCCGTACCTGTGACCATTATCAATGGTTTGAAAAAAATCTTGGAAGATCCCCCTTCGTAGACCGCGGAGAGATTACCCTCAATCAGTCAGGGGCTTCCCCCTTCATACACTCCCGTTTCCCCAAAAAAGCTCATCAAGATGTACTGAAAAGCTATGAGCGCTGAGATGGGCTAGTGTATGCGCTTTTTGCTCCATAACGGAAGATAATCTTTTCACCGATAATCGCTTCAATTTCTCCCTTTACCTCATCACAGGGGGAGATCCTATAGTGATCGTGTGCTTCGATGAGGAGTTCCTTCCCCGCTCCAGCGCCGACTCTGAAAAGGACGGGACATTCGCCGGGAAATCGAAAGAAAATATCCCGGATCTGTTCCAAGACCTCTCTCGATAATCTCTGCAGATGCAGCCGGAGCTCGACGGCTTTTATGGCCCTCTGTCGGACGGTTTCCAGAGATTCGATTTCCTGGGCAATAATCTTGGACGTATTCCCATCCACCTCGGCGGTACCGCCGATAAGTAAGGGTTCATCCCCTTTAAGAAGGCGGGAGTGGCTACTGAACACATCTGGGAATAGGATGACCTCTGTGGACCCGGTTGAATCTTCAAGGCTCAGAATGGCCATTTTATCCCCCCGTTTCGTTCTTTTAATCCTGAGATGTTCAATCACACCGGCAACCTTTACCGGGGTTTTGTCCCTCAAATGGGTAAGACCCTCTATGGCACAAGTGGCAAAATCTCTTACCACCGTTTTGAACCTATCCAGGGGATGCCCGGTGATGTAGAATCCCAAGGCTTCCTTCTCTTTTCTCAGTTTTTCCATTTCATCCCATTCATCCAAGTCAGGAAGCTGGAGCAGACCGTTGACTCCCACATCGTCCCCAGCCAATGATGCAAACATGTTCAACTGATTCGGGTCGTGGCAAGCCCCACAAAACCTAATGACTTCATCAAGGGCACCGAAAAGCCTGGATCTGTGCAGTCCTGTGAAATCATAGGCGCCGCATTGGATAAGACCCTCGAGCACCCGTCGATTCACCTTAGATCCATCCACCCTCTTGCAGAAATCCAGCAGATCTTTAAAGGGCCCGTCTTGGTCTCGCTCTTCAATGATGGACTCCACCGCCTTCAGACCCACATTCTTCACCGCGGCCAGACCAAAACGGATCCCTCCCTTCACAACGGAAAAATCTGCCTGGCTTTCGTTCAGGTCAGGAGGCAAAATTTCCATACTCATTTCACGGCATTCCGCTATGTTTTTGATGGTTTTGTCCTGGTTGCCCATATCTTGAGTCAGCAAGGCGGCCATAAACTGAACAGGGAAATGGGCCTTCAGGTACGCGGTTTGATAGGCGATCATGGTATAGGCAACAGAATGGGATTTGTTAAACCCATAACCCCCAAACTTCTCAATGAGCTCAAAGATGCGTTCCGCCTTTCGTCGATCCAGGCCATTTTTTGTGGCGCCCTCCAAGAACCGAGCCTT
>JASFEQ010000428.1:0-3791 GCA_050124735.1 Desulfobacteraceae bacterium
CTTTCCATGATGGAACCTCTATCCGCAACTTAGAGGTTATACGATTGAGGGGAAAACTAGTTAAAAGAACTACAAAATGCTCTTAAAGTCAAGTCAAAGCTGTTCCCGGGATTGTTCCTAGATTATGGAATTTGGACTTCGGATAGTGAGGACTAGGGCACAAGATGTTGGGGTCGATTCAGGTGGTCTCAGACTGCAGGTTACCATAAAGTTGAATCTCATCAAATTGCACAATACATCTGCTAATCTTGCCTTGTGAGGTGTCTTTTCCCACTTGATAGAATGCTGTGCTCTCTCAAGGCGGATAACGTTCCTCATTCAAAAAAATAAGAATTAAAGCTATCCTCGCAGGTTTTCGGAAAGGCTTGTTTCAAGAATCTTGCAAATATGGCAAAAGACCGATAGCGTAAGTGCCCGTCTTTGGCAATTCATCCACAAAGGAGATTCCAATGCAGGCAATAAGGATTTATTCGATCACGGTGTTGGCCATCTATATTTTCTTTGTATTTCCGAGTGTTTCATCAGCCTGGCATGACGAAACTCATATCGCCATTGCAAAGAGTGCTGGCTACTACAAATGGTTCAACGCTTGCGGTGCGGATATGGCGAAGCTCAAAGCGGGGGATAGCGAATCCCATAATCATTATTCCTTGAGCAACCCCCCTGGCCGAATGGTCACCTCAGCACTAGTTATGGGGCAGGTGGAAAAGTACAACCAGGTGGATAAAGGCGGACACCTTTATGGCGCAATCATTGCCTCGGTTAGAGACTACATTAGGGACAAAAGGATGGGGAGATATGGTGAGTACCATCTTGCCTTTTGCGCTCACTATGTTGGTGATCTGTCTCAACCTCTGCACAACACACTTTATAACGCTTTCAACCAGAAATATCATGTCAGAATTGATGGAATAATAAACGATGAGGTTTTAGAAAATTTCCCCAAGATCAAAATATATCCTATAACTATTAAGTCGGAAAAAGACCTGGCAAAGGAAATTGCTCGAATTGCGAATCTATCTAGGGGGCTTGGGTACAAGATTGAGAGTGAGGACAGGCTTTTGACAAAGCAGGAGGCTTACACCCAGATCAGTCACAGTGCTTCACTGTTCAAGGCTATTCTACAATACACTGAAAGAATGAAACGATATAATCGCAAGGGCCATTAGAAAGCCTAACCGAAAAATGGCCATAAAAAAGCAGGGCCGTGATGGCCCTGCTTTGGTAATCTGATGGTGGCGTTATCTCTTTCTAATGCGCTTTTTAATGCCTAACAGGTCGGCCCAGGCACTGGACCACTTCGTCACCCTGAGCCAGTCTTTTCTTCTTTCCTTTCCAGATCTCCGTTCTCCCCCAATCCTTCTTTCGTCACCCCCTAATCGGAAGTAACCTCGATTGATTATTCTGCGTCGATCATTTCCAGAGCGCCTGTCAAAGGGCCAGCGAATCCTTTTAGTCATTTGAATCCCTCAAAAGCAAATTCGATTTCTAAAAGGTCCATTATAGCGCAAAAATAATGCCGAATCAAATTTCAGGGAAAATCAAAAGTGTGAGCCGTTCCTTGCCGACTACTTCACATGTTTATAAATCAACCTCATACACCAGGAAACAAAAGAGTGATTCATCGGCAAAGGAAGCCACCTTCCTCGGCTAGGACATGTCCGGTGACAAATGAGGATGCATCAGAGCAGAGCCACAGTGCACCCTCGACGACCTCTTCTGGAGCAGCTATCCGGCCCATTGGCGCTTGCCCGATAAAGTCCGCCTCGGCCTCCGGGTTAACTTCAAACCACTCTTCAAGCAGGGGTGTCCGGGCGGCCGGACAGATTACGTTGACGCGCAGACCGTATTCGGCATATTCCAGGGCGGCCACTTTACTCAGGCTCACGATGCCGGCTTTGCTGGCTGAGTATGCGGAACGGTACTTACCTCCGATATATAGTCCTGTTGTGGCGGTTGTATTCACGATAGATCCGCTGCCCTGCTCGAGCATCTGCGGGATTTCATGCTTCATACACAGCCATGTCCCTTTAAGGTTGGTCTCAAGAATGCGATCCCAGTTCTCTTCAGTGTGGTTGACGATGGAGACTACATCCCCCAAAATCCCCGCATTATTGTAGGCACAGTCCAGCCGGCCATACATCTCAATAATCTTTTTGATGAGTGCCTCGACTTCAGCCGATTTTGATACGTCTGTTTTCACAAAGTGTGCCTCACCGCCTGCATCACTGATGCTCTGTACTGTTTCTTCGCCGCCTTCCACGTTGATATCCGCGATAACAACCTTTGCCCCTTCCCGGGAAAATAGTTGCGCCGCTGCTCGACCGATACCTGAGCTTGCGCCGGTTATTAGAGCAACCTTACCTTTCAACTGATCTGTCATTTTGATACCTCCTTGGTCTGTGTTTATCCTTGTCTAACACTATGGTGCAGGGGAAGCGCTTTTGCTTGCCTAAGCTAAGCAACCATGAAGGTTCTTGGCCCTCAAGCCTTCCTGTTTGCTGTAAATATCAAACCGGAGAAACGATCCTACAGCCCCCACGATCATTCCAACCATACGCTTGAAACCT
This sequence comes from Desulfobacteraceae bacterium, assembly GCA_050124735.1. Taxonomy (GTDB): domain Bacteria; phylum Desulfobacterota; class DSM-4660; order Desulfatiglandales; family HGW-15; genus JASFEQ01. The sequence goes on from JASFEQ010000428.1 coordinate 2,571, forward strand.
AAAGCGGTACACGCAACGGGCGGCCGCCGCCTTGTAGTTCCACGAGCCGCCCCGCAATACCCGCAGATTTTGGCCCTCAAGATAGTCGGTCTGCCATTCATCTTGATGAGCATCATAGGGAAAAGGTTTCTTCCAGCGCGTGGCACACCATTCCCACACATTACCAACGCAATCGAACAGGCCAAACGGGCTGACACCGGTCGGATAAATTCCCACTGGCGTACTGGCGCAGACCTTCTGATCCCCTTCTCTGGCATTCAACCGGCTGGCCTCAAATTCGTTACCCCAGGAATACACTCTCCCGTCAACACCCCTAGCCCCTTTCTCCCACTCGGCTTCGGTGGGTAGGCGATACAATTGTCCCGTTTCTGTACTTAACCACCGGCAATAAGCCACACATTCATACCAACTTAGCCCAATCGCGGGCTGGTTGGGTTTGTTAAATCGAGCATCTTGCCAAAAACGGGGTTCGTTTTGCTTCTGACCCACCTCCTGCCAACCCGCCTCTGTCCAAAAGCTTTTGTCTTGGTAACCACCGGCCTCGATAAACCGCTCATACTCGATATTGGTGACAGGGTATTTGCCCAACTGATAATCGGGCAGAAGAAGTTCGTGTTGTTCCCTGCCTTCTCCCATTAAGAATTTTCCGGAAGGAATAACAACCATCTCACCTGGGCGGGGATCGCCAAGGCAACCGAGGACCTCTCCAGCAGCAATCCGCACGCGCAGTGCCACCTCGGGGTTGGCCACGGTTGAGAGCAAATGGTCAATGACTTCCTGGCGGGTAGCCGAGTCAACCATGGCCTGCCTTTGTAACAAACAGCGTCCAGCAAGGACTGGATTGATCTTGAGCAAGGCTTGGACCAATAGGTTATCATTCTCTGGCGCTGACCCTGCTGCCAAGATGGTGGTTTCTTCCCACCCTGTCGACGGTGGTAGGGGTAGTGGCTCATAGTTGTTTTCAGGCCGAACCCACAAGGGCATCTCTTTTTCTAACCAAGGCCAGCGCCACAAGTTCACCAGGTTGGCTGGGTCCTTTTTGAGCATTTGATGGGCCGCAAAATATTCTTGCAGCAACTGGTGGTAAAAGCGCACAGTCGAGCGATCTACCGGCATTTCAATAATCTTGGCATTAGCGGCCAGGCTCAAGATCTGGTCGGGCGGGGCAGGTTGTGACGGCCAGTTTGGGTCGGGCTGCACCTGGTGAGGCATAACGGTTTT
>JASFEQ010000429.1:0-3757 GCA_050124735.1 Desulfobacteraceae bacterium
ATCCCTTCTTGTGACTTCGCATCAACCGGGAAGCCTGAGAAAAACAGATCGTCAACGTACACCCCACTCTGCTCTGTATCAGAGGATGTCTGGTAAATAACCAAACCGGATCCCCCTTTGTTGATGTTGTGCATGCGACTGACTGATCTCAGCGCTGGGGGGATGGTGTCGACGATCATTTTGTGTTCGCCCACGGCCATATTGCCATCCCCACCACCTCTCCTAGAATAATCCCACACACTGACAAGAAGATCTACTCGCCCCTGGGACAGCTTGAGCTCTGCAGGATCAACAAAGATCTCCTGTTCGTAAATGCGCACGCCCCCGCGGTTGAGAAATCCCTCAAAAGGGAACTTCTTTTCAACAAGGGTTATCTTTCTCCCCTCCTGATTGGCACTTACCTGGACTTTCTTGAGACCTCTTTTCGCGTCGCTGATTCTAAATGTGAATTTCTGGCCTCCAGAGAGGAACTCAGGAAGAGGTTCAAGGGCCACCAACGGTTTTTCCCCCTCGAAGACAATGGTCAAAAACCATCCAAACAGGAACAGAATTATGATAAGGGGTATAAGTACAAGGAAAAATATTGCTTTTTTCTTTTTATTCTTGTTCTTTCTCATGACTTTCCCGATATGAGGATTTGTTATTGGGCTTTATACTATGCCATGTTCGTTACAAAATTTTGGATATGAGTATAAAACCAGGAAACAGGTAGGAACTAATAGCAATTAATGCTGTGGAAGGCAAATATTTTTGTTCATTTGGAGGAAATCCAATGGAAAGACCCAACCACATAGGCGTCATTGGAGCAGGGGAATGTTCCGACAAAACTTACCAATTGGCCAGGCATTTGGGCGCCGAGATTGGTAAAAAGGGGTGGATCTTGGTCTGTGGAGGGCTGGGAGGGGTCATGGAGGCCGCAGCCAGAGGTTGCACGGAGGCTGGGGGTATGACAGTGGGAATACTGCCTGGTCTGGAAAAAACCTCCGCCAATCTCTACATAAAGATCCCCATGGCAACAGGCCTGGGAGAAGGGAGAAACCTGCTCGTGGTCAGGGGGTCAGATGTGCTGGTCTCCATTGCAGGAGGTTACGGCACCCTCTCGGAAATCGCCCTTGCTCTGAAGGTCAATAAACCAGTCATAGGCCTTGAGACCTGGAAAGATATTCAAGGCGTACAATACGTCTCTGATCCTGAGGAGGCCATCCAGAAGATCAGTGAGCTAATGTGAGTAAATCTTCTAGCGTGATGTCCCAAAAATAACTTTAAGAATACAGGAATCCTTCAAGTCATTGCGAGGAGCCGAGGGTGACGAAGCAATCTCTTGGAGACCAATAAAAACACGAGCTTAAATAATCCGAGATTGCTTTGCTTCGCTCGCAATGACCTCTGGTCTGCGTCTTGATTATATAAAGAACTTCTGGGACGCGACACTAGGTCGAAATGAAAGACTGTTTGGCCTATGACTGTCACAAATTTAGTTTACTTTGGTCACTTTAGGCACTTTAGTCACTTTAGGCACTCAGCCTGCTATCTCCCTGCCAAAAGCGGTTACCCTGTCCATAATCTCGTCTGGGTCCAGGGTGAGAAAGGTTCGATCTTTCATCAGGATCCGTCCATTGACGATGACGTCTCTCACATCAGCACCGCTTGCCGAATAGACAATAGTGGATAGGGGATTATATAGGGGGACCGAGTGGGGGCTGTTCAGATCAACGACAATGATATCCGCTTTCTTATCCACCTCAATGGTCCCTATCTCCTTCTCGAGCCCTAAGAGACTGGCGCCCCAGGATGTGACCATTTTCAGCACGGTTGTGGCATCCATATTAACTGGATCGAGAGTAGAAACCTTGCCCAGTTTTGCCGCCGAATCCATTTCCTGAAACATGTCCAGGTTGTTGTTGGAGGCACACCCGTCCGTTCCCAGTCCCACGGTCAGTCCCAGCCGCACCATCTCTGACACTCTGGCCACACCGGAAGATAATTTCATGTTACTTTCGGGCACATGAACTATTTTGACACCTCTTTCGGCAAGGCATTTCATCTCGTCGTCACTCAAATGTATGGCGTGAGCTGCAATGAGCCCTTCATCCAGTAAGCCCAGGACATCCAGATAGTGGACAGGCCTTTTACCCGTTCGATTTACAATGTCACTCACCTCTTCTGAAGTTTCGGCGAGGTGAATCTGTAAGGGTAAAGAAAAATCTCGAGATATTTCCATTGCACGTTTCAGGGTCTTGTCTGAACACGTCAGAGGGCTATGACAAAAGATGCCGGGGTTTATGAGATCTGAGTAACCAAGCCACCTTTTTATATATTCCTCGCCAACCGTCAGATTATCTTTCGGATTTGGCACACCGGGCGCCGGAAAGTCTATAACGCCCTGGGCAATGAGGCCTCGCAGGCCTGATTCATGAATGGCCCGAACCGTATCGTCCTGGAAAAAGTATCCGTCGATGACGGTTGTTGTGCCGGAAGCGATCATCTCTAGACATCCCAAAAGGGACCCCCAGTATACGGTTTCAGGCCGAAGATGTTTTGACTCGGCAGGGAAAATCTTGTCAAAAAGCCACTCTTTCAAGGGCAGGTCATCGGCCAAACCCCTGAAAAGTGTCATGGCTGTGTGGGAATGGGCATTAACCAGACCCGGCATAATAATACAGTTTCTGGCATCGATGATCTCCGCATTCCCATGGTATTCTGATTTATTGTCGGCCTTTTCAATATGGGAGATCCTGTCTCCCCTCACCCATATTCTGGCTGGATCGAGGGGGGCCTGTCCGTCAACCATCGTGATCAAAACGCCCCCTTCGATAATGATGTCCGGTTCACTGTTGGAGACAACCTGGGAAGGATTTTGATTTGGATTTGGACGAGCCATTGCGTAAATCCTGTTAAAGAAGATCTCCTATTATGATATACCTACAACTGGCTAACAAGGCTTTACCCTATCGTTGCATAAAAAACATGGCAAGGGATGGTTAAAAAAAGGTAACATTTTAGCCCTTTGAAACCGCCAGGCAAAAACCCGGCGATGGGCTGAGCGGGGTTCTCTGGAGGGGCCAAAAACGAGGCCTCCTCTGCAGGTTTTCTTCGACTGCCTTCGTTGCCTTCACGCCTGCGCACACTGGCCGTCCATATATTGACCAAGCCAAGTTCAAGGGTGTCAGAACGCCGCTCTCAGAACTCTCGCGCTTTGTGCGCCATACTTAAGGGCAGCGGACAGATTTTTTGGCCCCTCCAGAGAATGCCGCTTAGCCCAAGGGGCTTTTTAACCGCCTCTGGCGGTTTCAAACGGCTAAAGTATTACAAAAAAAGAATAACAAGGTTTTCAGTTTCATCAATGCTCATTTTTGGAGTCAACAAATCGTGAGACCCAAAAAGCCTGTAAAAATTGCCATGTTTTTTACCCTTCTGGAAAGCCGAGGATACTGCATCTCCGGAGCCTGTGCGCCTCAGGCGCATTGTCAAGGGTTCGCGGTGGCTTACTACAGGTTCACCCTTGACGCCGTGGATCTACAGCATCCTCGACTTTTGCAACGTTAGGGTTTAGAGAGAAATGGAGCCAAAAAAATCAAATTTCCTTGACATGTCCACATGATCTGCTAGGAGAAATCGTTTTAAGTTATAAAATCGCTTCCATCCTTCGTAGCGGAGCCACTGCGCCCGTCCTCCGTAGCAGGCTACTGCGGAGGATGGAGAGGACGGGTCACGATTTTATACAATGTCCCGCCACAGTTGTGGGCGGGACTTAAAA
>JASFEQ010000430.1:0-3757 GCA_050124735.1 Desulfobacteraceae bacterium
AAATCCCGAGGAATGAGGCGTACATAGAAGTACGCCGCAGTGACGAGGGATGAGGGTAACGCAGCCCTTCGATGCTTCGACGTTGCTCAGCATCAACCGTGAGCTTGTCGAACGGCTTGTCGAATGGCACATGGGCGTTTTCCGACAGCCTCTACACCAAATTTGCATTGTGGGAGGGAACAATGATACATTTTTTAGGCATTTGTGGAAGCCCCATCAAGGGCTCGAACACGGAGTTGATATTGAGGGAGGGGCTGAAGGCTGTTGAACAGGACGGCGTAAAAACCGAAGTCTTCACACTTCATGACAAGAAGATCGAAGATTGCATCCACTGTAACTGGTGTATGGCCAAACAGAGCGAAGGAAGTTACTGCTCTGTAGAGGACGACATCCAGGACCTCTTCCCCAAAGTCCTTGAGGCGGACGCCCTGATGGTTGCCACCCCGGTCTATCTGGGCAGGCTTTCAGGCCGTCTGGCTTCTGCCCTGGACCGCCTGCGCTGTTTCATTCATGGCAAGCATTACGGGGGCGAGTTGAAACATAAGGTGGGTGGAGCCATTGCCGTGGGCTGGTTCAGAAATACGGGTATCGAGACCACCCTCAACAGCATCCACTGGGCCTTTATGACTTTCCAGATGCTGATCGCCACGACGGGGACCATGGCCACGTTTGGAGGCGGCGGTGTATCAAGTCTTTCAGGGACCGGAGAGTTCGATCCTAAGGACAGGAAGCAGGTGTTAAAAGATGAATATGGACTGAAGACAGCGAGGGAGACAGCAAAAAGCATGCTGGAACTGGCGCAGATAATCAAGGCCGGCAAAGAGGCGCCGCTTTCGTAAAAGCGACAAATCGCGGGGCGCCACAAGGGACGGGGGGGATGGTCCTTCTTCAGCATAAACCCGGTAAAGATAACGCATGTGGAGTGCTTTTCTATGAGTGAATTGAAGTGAGCTAAAGTGGCTAAAGGTGAAGGGATCTTGAAAGCGATTTTAACAATCCGGATCAGCTTTTCTTTCTGTACTTTTTTCTGAGCACAAAGATAATAACCACGAGGACGACAAAAACGAGGACAATGATGTTGTATCTCGTCAAGATGGTAGAGGTCCTTGCCTCAAATAACTCCCATTTGGTTCCCAGCATATAACCCAGCGATATCCATATCAGATTCCACACCGCACAACTCAGAAGCGCCAGAAGGGCGACGGCCATGACCTTTAATCTCGATATACCCCCTGCCAATGAGATGACGGAGCGGATCCCGGGAAGAAAACGATTGAAAGCCACGAGAAAGTAACCATGTTTTCGGTACCACTCTTCCGCTTTGATAATATCATGGGCCTTGAAGAACCTGTAGTCTTTCTCCATGAAGAAGCGACGTCCCAGATAGAGGCCTAACCAAAACAAGCTCATAAAGCCCAGCAGGCTGCCCAGGGTGGTGCAGATGTACACCCCGAAGAAATCCAGTCTCCCGATTCCCACCAGGAAGGCCCCAAAAGCCGTAATGGTATCACCGGGAATGGGTGGAAATATGTTTTCCACGTATGCGCTTAGACCCAGCAAGAGATAGATGAGGGCATCGGGCAGAGAATGGAGGTAATTCAAGAATGTTTCCGTATAGGTCATTATCGCATAGAGTTGGCGTTCCCAGTTGATCGCAAAGGGAAATGAAGGCTTTAGACGCTGAAACGTGCGTTTTTCGGGATTAATTATCAGCTCTTGGATGGCAAAACACAAGGAATCTTTTTTGACCGAGCCCTCTCCAATCGGGCATGAAGAGTTATCTGAAGTGTCTCTGCCAACGCCCGGAGAGGCCGGCTACAGGCCTCAATCTTTTTACCTTGACCCCGTTAAAGGCTTTTGTTAAACGAATTAACAACTTAAGCAAAACAGGACAGTCAGATCATGGCAAAGAAAAAAGTCACCCGCAAACAGCTTCTAAAAGAACCGGATGAATTTCTTACTTTCTCGGGCAGGGCAGCCCTCTTTATCAGAGAACATTCCCGACTGTTCACTTATCTAGGTGGGGCTGTGGCCGCCGGCCTTCTCATCTACCTGGGTATGACCACCTTTATGGGCTATATCAACAAAAAGGGACAGACCGCTTACAACACGGCCTACTATATCCTTGCTGAGAACGCGAATCCGGAAAAGGATGCTCAGGCCTTGAAAGAGTCTGCCGAGTTGTTTCAGAAGGTCATTGATAAGTATGGCATGTCAAAAGTAAGCCGCCTGGCCTTTCCCGAGCTGGCCTACCTCAGGATGGCTGAGAAAAAATATGATGAGGCGATTGGCTTGTACCTCGAGTTCCTGGGTAAAGTCCCTGATAATTCACCCTATCAGTCTCTGGCCAGATTGGCGCTGGCAGCCTGTTACGAGGCCAATGGAGAACTTGAAAGCGCCGTTGAGAGTCTGAGTCAGGTGGTGGACGGGCCAAACGATGTTTTTAAAGAACAGGCCATGCTCAGCCTTGCCCGTGTTTACAGGCTCGACAACCAAAAAGATAAATCCAAGAAAATTCTTGAGGAATTTTTAGAGAAATTCAAGAGTTCGCCCTTTTTGCCCATAGCCAAGGCCCATCTTGCTGAGCATCATTCCTAATAGATAAAATATAGTTTTGCCGGGAGCTGAGAGATGATCATCGCGGAGATATTGGCCAGAAACGCCAGGATGTTGGGGGGGGAAATCGCCCTCATAGAAAGAGAACCGGCCAAGGCCAGCAGGAGGGTGATCACCTGGAAAGCGTTTGATGAGATGGCCAACAGGACAGCGAATGCCCTGATGGCAAAAGGGATAAAAAAGGGCGACAAGGTCATTCACCTTCTCATGAATGGCCTCGAATGGCTCCCCATCTATTTCGGTATCCTGAGAACCGGGGCCTGGGCCGTGCCTTTGAATTTTCGTTTTCTCGCCCAGGACATCAGATACTGTGCAGATATTGCTGAAGCCAAAGCCATGATCTTTGGTGAGGAGTTTATTGAGCGTATCGACACCATTAAAGATGATCTTGAGACCATCAAGGACTATGTCTTTGTGGGGCCTACGGATTCCAGACCGGATTATGCGCAGCAGCTTGAAGCGTTCCTGGAGACCGGATCAACAGACGAGCCCCGAATTCCTCTAGAGCTCACTGACGAGGCGGCTCTCTATTTCACGTCCGGCACCACCGGCACACCTAAACCCATACTCCTCACCCACAGGAATCTGGAGTTCGCCTGTGTAAACGAAAACCGTCATCACAATCAGACCCACGAAGATAACTTCCTCTGTATCCCCCCGCTCTATCACACGGGAGGAAAGATGCACTGGTTCGGAAATTTTATCGTGGGTGCAAAAGGCGTTATTCTAAAGGGGATTCGTCCCGAGTGGATTCTGGAGGCGATGTCGGAAGAACGATGCACCATCGTCTTTTTGCTCGTCCCATGGGCCCAAGATATTCTGGTGGCCATTGAGACGGGTCAGGTCAAACTTGAGGACTATGATCTCGATCATTGGCGAATGATGCATATCGGTGCTCAACCCGTGCCCCCCAGCCTTATCAAGAACTGGAAAAAGGTCTTTCCTCATCACCAATACGATACAAACTACGGATTGAGTGAATCCACTGGACCAGGGTGTGTCCATCTGGGGATGGAAAATCTTCATAAAATTGGCTCCATAGGGAAACCGGGCTTTGATTGGGAATGCAGGATCGTGGATGGTGCCTTGAAGGACGTTCCCAAGGGAAAGACCGGTGAACTCATGGTCAAGGGACCCGGTG
>JASFEQ010000431.1:0-3702 GCA_050124735.1 Desulfobacteraceae bacterium
ATCGCTCTGGTATTTCCCCCTGTTTTGGGACACGGTTTTTGTTGCCCAAGGCAGAGCAGGATATATTCAGGAGACGGGTGAGCCAGTCCCCGTCTATCAGAAGTTCCGAATCGGTGGCATCAATACGGTCCGCGGTTTTGAAGCCTTCTCCATTTCCCCCAGGGATCCTGATACCCTCGAACCCATAGGTGGTGAACAGATGCTGATCTTTAATCTTGAATACAGGTTCCCTTTCCTCGTGGAGCAGGGAATCGTTGGCCTCGTATTTTTCGATGCGGGTAATGTTTTTACAGACGACCCAACCGCTCTCACCGTTAGTGGACTCCGGTTGGGGGCCGGTGGCGGGATCAGGTGGTTTTCTCCAGTTGGGCCACTTCGAGTAGAGTACGGGTTTAATCTGGATCCAGATCCAAGTCTCGATGAAAAGAGTGGTGAGTACTACTTTACTGTTGGGGGTCAATTTTGATGTGTGTCACCATAACACTTTGGGCTGAACGGCTTATCCTTTTGGATAATTTGTAGGGAGCCCCAATGCTTAATTAAAACCATATAATCATGATAGGAGGAAACATGAAAAAGCTTTTTCAACTGACTTTAGCTATCCTCATCATACTCTGCGTCCAGTCCACTGCACTGGGACAGAGTGCTTTCAAGATTGGTGTGGTGGATATCAAGAGACTCCAGAACCAGTCCACGGCTTTTCAGAAGCAAAGAGCCAAATTAAAGAACAAATTTGATACCATGCAGAAAAAACTGAAAAGCGAAGAAGAAGCGATCCGCAAGCTTGAAGAGGATTTCAACAAACAGAGTATGATGCTGAGCTTGGATGCCAAAGAGGATAAGAAGAAAGAACTAGAGAGGAAAAAACGACATTTCAAATACCTTTATGAGGACTACACCCAGGAGATGAAAGACGCGGAAAAGGATGCGACGAACAGAGTTGGAAAAAAGCTGGAGAAAATCTTAGAAAAGTTAGCAGCGGTAGAGGGCTATACTTTGATCTTTGAGAGAAGAACCATTGGCCTCATATATTTCGACGACGCCATAGACATTACCGATCAAGTGACTAAGGAATACGACAAAATGCAGCAGTAGGAGCCCACCAAAAAGGGCTCTACTCATGAGAGCATTCTCCCACGTGCGGCTTGATAAAAGCCGCTGATCACACTCCGATCGGTTGGTAAATTTTCAATAAAATCACTTATCAGAAATATGGTATGAAGTGCCTGCGTTAAAGGAAATAGCTGATTTGGTGGGCGGAGAGGTTATTGGAGATGACCAGGTTATAATAACCGGCGTCCATTCCCTTTTGGAAGCCTCCCCGGGGGAAATCTCTTTTTTTGGTGATCCCCGTTACAAGGAGAGTTTAAAGGAGACAAAGGCATCTGCCCTCCTGGTCCCCGCATTCACGGATCTTTATGCAGGGCCTCAGGTAGTGGTTCCCAACCCAGCGCTTGCCTACGCCAGGGTGGCCAGCCTTTTCGCCCCGCCGCTTCCCAGGTTCTCTGGCAAGAGCGAAAAGGCCTTTATCCACAAGAGCGCCAGGATTGGGGAAGATGTCTCCATCTATCCTTTCGTCTATGTGGGAGAGGAGGCAGTGATCGGTGACCACACCACCCTTTATGCAGGGGTATTTTTGGGTGACAGGGTAAGGATTGGAAACAGAACGGTGATCCATCCCAATGTGAGCATTCTGCATGACTGTGTCATAGGAGACGAGGTCATTATCCATGCGGGGAGTGTCATCGGGAGTGATGGGTTCGGCTTCGTTCGCGATGGACAGATAAACGTCAAGATACCACAAATGGGATATGTGCAGATAGATGACCAGGTGGAACTAGGGGCCAATAATACCATCGACCGTGCCGCCCTAGGAAAGACTTGGATAAAGAGAGGGGTTAAAACGGATAATCTGGTGCAGATTGCTCACAATGTGGTCATCGGAGAAGATACAGTTATTGTGGCCATGACGGGGATATCTGGAAGTGTCAACATCGGTCGGGAGGTAGTCATTGGTGGACAGGTGGGTATCAACGATCACATCACGATCGGAGACAGGGCCATGATAGGTTCCCAGTCCGGCGTGGTCAAATCCGTCTCCCCTGGCCAAGTGGTCTCTGGTAGCCCATCCATGCCCCATCGGTTATGGCTAAGAACAGCTCGAGTCATACCCCGTCTTCCCGAGATGTATGATCGCCTGCGTAGACTTGAAAAAAAGGTGGAGGAACTGGAGAAGTCATGAAACTGCCCCTTAATTATCCAGAGATTACGAAAATATTGCCACACCGTTATCCGTTCCTTCTGGTGGATAGAATCATTGAACTGGAACATGGAGAGCGGGTGGTTGGTATAAAGAATGTGACGGTTAATGAACCCTTCTTTCAGGGTCATTTCCCCGGGAACCCCATAATGCCTGGCGTGCTTATTGTGGAGGCCATGGCGCAGGCGGGCGGCGTGCTGGCCCGGATGTCCATGCCCGGCGTCTTGGGAGAAGAAGAGGCAAATACCGTTCTTTTCATGTCCATGGACAAGGTGAAATTTCGCAAACCGGTGGTCCCAGGAGACCAGCTTATTCTAGAGGTAAAGCCCCTTAGAAAGGGCTCCAAGGTCTGGAAGATGGCGGGAAAGGCGTTTGTAAAAGATAGTCTGGTGGCAGAGGCGGAACTCATGGCCACTATAGGTTAGAGGGCTTTTTTGGTTTGTCATCGCGGCCAGGTCCCGCAAGGCGGGAGTCGTTCGGAATGACGTCTAACATGTTTTCCCACACAGTCTGTAGGTGAAAGGAAAGCCAGGGAGACAAGAATGGAAATTCACCCATCAGCCGTTGTCAGCCCCAGTGCAGAGTTGGCGCCTGGCGTTAAGATCGGCCCCTACTGTACGATAGGGGACCATGTGACCATTGATAGGGAGAGCGTTCTTGTCTCACATGTGACCATTGAGGGGCATACCAAGATTGGCGAGCGTAACAGGGTGTATCCATTTGCATCCATCGGTTTTCCACCTCAGGACGTTGGATACAGAGGGGAGGATACCCGCCTTATCATTGGAGACGACAATATCATCCGGGAATATGCCACCATAAATAGAGCAACTACCAAGGAAAATTGGGAGACGGTTGTTGGCAATGAAAACTACATCATGGCCTATGCCCATATCGCCCATGACTGCTATCTGGGAAATAAAGTTATCATGTCCAACGTGGCCACGCTGGGAGGTCATATAAGCGTTGGCGACCATGCCATCATGGGGGGACAGGTGGCGGTACATCAATTCGTTCGGATAGGGGCTTATGCCTTCCTGGGTGGTAAATCAGGCATAGATAGGGACGTCCCCCCTTTTATGATCACGGCTGGAGAGCGGGCCAAGCTTTACGGGGTCAACAGCACTGGACTGCATCGGTTGGGATTTCCAAGAGAGACCATAGACGGCCTGAAAAAGGCCTTCAGAATTATCTGGCGGGACAACAACAGATTCAGTGAAGGCATAGATCAGGTCAGACAAGAAATGGAGCCTTTTCCTGAATTGGAAATGCTCCTCGACTTCCTGGACGGATCTAAGAGAGGGGTCCTTAGATAATTTAGGTTTTAGATTTTGGATTGCACAAGAAAAGGGCACTTAGGTAGACACAATGAGCTAAAGTGGCCAAAGCAAATGAACCGGATAAGTTATCAGTGCCTCTTTCTCTTTTAACTTTAGCTCACT
>JASFEQ010000432.1:0-3701 GCA_050124735.1 Desulfobacteraceae bacterium
AGAACCTCTTGTGATGATGTCGGACGTGAAGGCCTTGTTGAGAAAGGCGGACTTGGGCCAGAACATACGGCTTCAGGATGGAGACCTGGTTTATATTCCCCGCATGTTGATAGGGGATATCAATGACTGGCTCGCTAATACGAGACCACTTCTTGAGGCTCTCTTATATCCGGGTCGGTTTCATGCGCTTTATACGGCTGAAGGGACCGGGGTCTTGGTAAGATAAGGCGTCATTAATAGGAAAAACTTGGGCTTGGCGTAGGTTCATGGGTTTCGATTTCCTTTGTTTAAAAGGACAACCGTTTCAATTTCACAAGTTCGATTAGGGATAAAGATAGACAGAGCAAGGGTTTTATTTGGCACAGTACGATATAAATCTCAGGGAATATTGGCGCATCCTGAAGAAGCGGAAATTTGTCGTCATTCTTATCACTATTGTTTTAGGTCTTTTTAGCACCTCTTTTGCCATCCTGAGGGCCCCTGATCCCCTCTACACCGCCATCTGCAGTATAAAGTTTGAAAAAGAGACCACTGTGGAAGGGCTTTATGCCAGGACGATTACCTGGTCCGGCGGTGATGACATCGAGACCCAAATCACGGTTATCAAGAGCTATCCCGTTTTCCAAAGAGTGGCCGAAAAGTTGGGGATCATCCAGCGGCAAGGTGAAAAAGGCGGGGAGTTGAAACAGGACGTAGCCCGCATCGCAGGAGGCCTTCAGTCCAAAGTTGAGGTGGAAAGGGAGAATCTGACCAATATTCTCCATATTAAGGTCACGGATAGTCGCGCCCTGTTCGCTCAGAGGCTCGCCAACACCATTGCCCTCACCTATAAAGAACTTCATGCTGAACAGCAGATGAAGCGCACTACGGAGGCACTGAAATACATTCGGGACCAACTCAGGGCAGTGCGAGAGAAGCTTCGGAAATCTGAAGAGGAGTTCAACAGCTTTAGCCAAAAAAATCAGCTCATTTCCCTCGACCTTCAAAGCGAAGTCCTCTTGGCCAGGGCCCAAGAAATCCAGAATGGCATCAGACAGGTCCAGGAAGATAAAGAGGAACTGGAAGGCATACGCCTGCAGTTGAGCCAATTTATAGAGGATCCATACGGTTCGGGTCATGACTTTTTTTCAACAAGGGCCACCGCCCAATATCAGGGCACGAACGACGCCTTGGTAAGCCTCCTGATCAGAAAAGACACATTGCTGGAAGATTTTACCCCCCAACATCCTGAAGTGGTGGCAATCGGCCGCAAAATCATTGAAAATGCACGAAAAATGGCGGTTCTCCTTCAGCTTCAGATCACTGGATTAGAGAAGAAAGAGATCGATTTAAAGAAAGAGCTGGAAAAAGTGGACGGAAAGACGCAGGTCTTGATGGAGAAAAAGCTGGAGTTTGACCGCCTGAAGAGAAGGGTTGATTCATACAATGACATGACTGCCCTTCTGGAGCGAAAAAATCAGGAGGCATTGATCAGACAGGCTGAGAAACCAGAGGAGATCACTATTGTCAAACCCGCCCTGCCCCCAAACGCTCCCATCAACCCGCCAAAGACGGCGGCCACCGGAGCCGTGGGCATTATTATCGGCCTGGTTCTGGGTATAGTCATAGGCTTTGTGGTAGAGACTTTTGATACCTCGCTGGGCGCCATAGAAGACGTGGAGGAGACCCTTGGGACTCAGGTCCTGGGTATCGTCCCCCATGCAGATGCCAAGGATATAAGGGATGGATTAAAAGAAAAATACCCAGAGGGGTTCAAGGAGTCCACAGAAAAGCAGTTGGTCTATCTCGTATCCCATTTTATTCCCAAGTCAATGATGGCAGAGAGTTTTCGGGCGCTCAGGACCAATATTCAGTTTAAAGAAGCGGAGAAAAAAATAGAGACCATTGGGATTGCCAGCACTTCTCCTGAAGAGGGAAAGACCCTGGTCGCTGTAAATCTGGCTGTCACCATAGCTCAGGCCGGAATGAAGGTCCTACTTGTGGGCTCTGATTTAAGAAAACCCGCCATCGATAAAGTGTTCGGCGTAGAAATGACTCCAGGACTCACGGATATCTTGATGGGGAATTACCCCTGGCGTGACACGGTCAAGACGGTAACGGATATCATCATGGGGCAGATGAGTACCGATGAGGTGATGATGACACCTGGTCTGGACAACCTCCACCTCATCACGAGTGGACCCATACCGCCTAACCCTGCCGAGCTGATAGAATCTGAGCGTCTGACGGCTTTCATTCAAGAGGCAAAAAAAGAATATGATCTTATCTTATTCGATTCCACGCCGATTCTCTCCACGGCCGACGCGGCTATCTTGGGGACAAAGTTGGATGGGGTGCTCTTGGTATATCGTGTGGGTACCGTATCCAGGGGACTGTTAAGAAGATCCACCGCCCAACTACGGCAAGTCAAGTGCAATATCATGGGCGTCGTGCTCAATGGCATGAGGCCTGATGTGAGTCCCGATTTCCAGGATTATAAGTACTACAGCTACGCCTATGCATATGGTGAAGAGAAGCAAAAGGAAAGGGGCAAAAGGAAAAACCTCTTTTCATGGATAGGCAAGAAGCGGGAACGCAAGAGGAAAGCGGAGCAGAAGATCCCTGCAGGAGAAAAGGAAGAAGGGCTCCGAAAGAAGGGTGCAAAGGGGCTGAGCAAGCGGAAAGTGGCCCTTCTGTCGGTGGCCTTAGCGTTGCTTGGGGGCGGTGTCCTCTGGCAGAGCGGCATCATAGATCCTTTCAAACCGCCGGATAGGGAAACGTCGATCAGAAAGGATGAAGCGAGATCAGCGGATAGGAAAAAGGGGCCCCAAAAGAAGGCCATTCAGGGTAAACCCAAGCAAATGGCTCCTAAGACAAAGGCGGGGTCTCAGGTCAAAAAACCTGTCTCCAAACCCATGCCCGTGAGAAAACCTGTGGCAGATGTCAAAAAGCCTTTGGTCAAAAAAGGGACCTCAAAGACGGTGTTGTTAAGAAAACCAGAGAGCATCAGCCCCAAACCCAGGCCTGCTGTACCTGTTAAACCTGAGGTCAAGAGCGTGATTCCTCTCCAGAAAGAGGCCTCAAAGACGCCATCTGATAAGAAACCGGAGGGCACCAGCCCTGGGCCGAGGCCTTCGGTCGCTGAGAAGAAACCTGAGACCGGAACTGCGACCCCGACCAAAGAGGACGTTTCTAAGAAACCCGGTGAGCGAAAGCCCGAAACCATCTCCTTGCAAGCCAAGGGGTCAGTGATTGCGAAAAAAACCCTCTCGCGCCCCTACTCCATCTACCTGGGCTCGTTCCGAACCCTGGAGCGGGCAAAAAGGGCCATTTCCCTCTATAGCGAAAGGGGCCTATCCCCCTATTGTTCCAAAGTCGATTTCCGTGAAAAGGGGATATGGTTTAGGGTGTTTGCAGGACATTTCCAGGATCGTGAAAAGGCGAAGGACTTCAAAGAACGCCATAGGCTAAAGGAGGGCACGGTCAAGAAAACGGCCTATGCGAATTTGATCGGCGCTTATACGCAGTCAGGGGAGCTTGAGAATAGGCGTTTGTCACTGAAAAGACTCGGATACTTTCCATATGTCATAAAAGGTGAGGATGGAAAATCCCGACTCTATGTGGGCGCTTTCATAACGAAAGAGGGAGCAGAGCAGCAATACCATGATCTAAAGTCAAGGGGAATTCAGAGTCAGATCGTTCCTAGATAAAATTCTTCCTTC
>JASFEQ010000433.1:0-3696 GCA_050124735.1 Desulfobacteraceae bacterium
CAAAGACTGGCTTTAAGAAAATCTCCTGGGATGAAGCGCTCAAGTTGGCGGCAGAGAAACTGGGCGAGATCCGAAGCAAGTACGGTCCCCTGAGTCTGACCTGGTGCGGGGGCGCACCCGTTTCCTATCAGGGAAGAGACGGCTTCCTTCAATTTATGGGGGAGTTCGGTTCTCCCAACATAACAGGGGCCGCGAATCTCTGTATGGTACCCCGGATGACGGCGTTCAAATCAATAACAGGAGGTATCAGGGCCGAACCAGATTACGACAGGTCGAAGCTCGTTATATTCTGGGGTACGAATCCGCTAGCCTCAGAACGCTTCGGGGCCTATACCGCATACAACGGCATGAGACAAATCATGTCCCGTTTAAAAGAGCGTGGGACGCGAATCATAAGCATTGACCCCTTTCGTACAAAGACAGCCCAACAGGCGGATGATTGGGTGCAGATCAATCCAGGCAGTGATGTGGCCCTGGGCCTTGCAATGATCCACGTGATCATCAACGAGGCGCTTTATGATAAGGCGTTCGTTGAGGATTATACCAGCGGTTTTGAAGCCCTTACGGAGCACGTCCGGGCCTGCAGCCCCCTTTGGGCCGAGCCGCTCACTGGGCTCTCAGAGAAGACCATCAGGGATTTGGCCAGGGCCTATGCCACGACAAAGCCGGCTGCCATATACGAGGGCAATGGACTGGATATGTACACGAACGGCGTGGATTCAGTCCGGACCGTGGCCATTCTGATCAGCCTGACGGGGAATCTGGATGCGCAAGGGGGAAATGTTTTTATGCCGTTTGCTCAGCAGTCAGTCCTTCCCACGAAGCCTATCCCCATAGAAAAGAGGCTTTGGTATGACACGTTTCCGGTGTTCGGGGAGGTCCCTTTTCCCGCTGTGAAAGAGGCCCTTTTAAGAGAGGAGGACAATCGCCCGAGAGCCATGATTGTCCACCATTGCAATCCTGTGCTCGTACAGGCCCATGAGAAGCGAACACGACAAGCCTTGGAAAAATTAGACTTTATGGTTGTCAACGAAATCTTTCCAACAGCCACTTCAGAATTGGCGGATTTGGTTTTACCCATCACGTCCGATTTTGAAAGTTATGGATATAGGGCCTATTCCAGTGTTCAGGGCGGCTTCATGGCCCTGGCTCGCCCCATTGCAGAGCCCATAGGTTCGGCAAGGCCGGTTTTTGAGGTGGAGTATGAGCTGGCAGAAAGAATGGGTTTACACCAAGACTATCCATTTCACGACACCGTGAGTTGGATAGAGTTCATGATCAAGCCCAGCGGTATCACCTTTGAGCTGCTTGACATGGAACAGATCGTTTACGCCACACCTCCCATACAATACCAGAAATATATAGGCAAGGGCTTCAACACCCCCTCCGGCAAAGTGGATCTGATTTCCCCATCGTATGATGCCCATGGATACGGCGCCATACCATCCTATACAGATCCCGCTGGTGAGCCGTTGAGTGCAAAGGACATATCAGAGAAAGGTTTTTCTCTGCTCGGCACCAGCCGGCGGCCGGCCCAATTCGTCCACACCAAGTTCAAAAATCTCAAAGCCCTAACCAGAGCATATCCAGAACCTTTCGTCTGGATTCACCCCCAGGACGCCTCTGGCAGGGACATCAGGGAGGGTGACGAGGTGAAAGTGCGTTCACCCCAGGGAAAGATAACGATCAAGGCAAAGCTGACCGAGGATACGAGATCTGGGCTCGTCTGGATAGATTTTGGTTGGGGGAATCCTACGGACGGGAAAGCAAATATTAACGTCCTTGCAAACGACGCATACTTTGACCCCGTATCCGGTGGGACGCCCAACAGGATGTTTCCATGCGAGGTCAAAAAGAAATAGAAAGGATGTGAGTGTTCAATGCTTAAACAGGATTATAACTGGTGGAAAGGGTTTCATGAGGGCTTGGCTGAACAGTCCCGTTTTCTCAAATGCCGACCGGCTCCAGAGGTAGCTCAGCCCACATACGAGGTGGTGGGAGAGATCGAGCGGGTGGATCAGCGGGATACCATCCAATCGAGGACCATGCTGAAGGACACGGAATCAGAGGAGTACAGGGAATACTACAGCAGGCATCCGGAGAAAAAGGAAGCGGATGACCAGATGCGTGCGAACCTGCACACATCCATTGAGGAACACTTTAAGGCAGATCCCCTGGGTGCCTTTTTCCAGTCTAACGTGTTTGCCACCCGTCATTTCCTGGGTTTACCTGAGATGATAGAGCCCGGGAAAGAGGGAACGCCCCTTTGGCAGACCATGGATGCGGACCTATCCAAAGTCACGCCGGAGGAGTTCACACAGAGGATCAAGGACTATGCCATCTTTCTCGGCACCTCTAAAGTCAGGATAGCCCGCCTCAGAAAAGAGTGGGTCTATACCCATTATTCACATCCCTACACGCCCTACCCCTATGGCAAGCCTGTGGATGATATGGATTACGAGTACGTCATCTGCCTCGCCATGAGACAGAACCCGGCGGTTGTCAGGCACGGGGACAGGTACGTGTTCTGCATTGAGGCCGGGTGGCGGTACAGCTTAACGTCTCTTGTCTCCATAACCCTGGCGAACCTGATCCGGTCGTGGGGATTTCGGGCCCGGGCGCTTCCCCCGGAGAATTCTCCCTTCATGGTTGTGCCCACTTTTATTGACGCAGGTATGGGGGAGCAGGGCCGGATGGGAATCTGCGTGTCAAAGGAGTTCGGCAACAACTTTCGTCCGGCCGGTGTGGCCACTGACATGCCATTGGTGGTTGACAAACCCGTGGATTTCGGTCTCCAGGACTTCTGCGACAAGTGCAGGGTCTGTGCTGACGCCTGTCCCTCCGGTGCCATTACAAAAAATGAGAGAATCGTTCGACGGGGAGTACGTCGATGGCAGGTGGATGATTATAAGTGTCGCTCCTACTGGAACCACCTGGGATTTCCCTGTGCCATATGCCAGGCGGCCTGTCCCTATAACTTTCCGGCCACCCCCTGGCACAACTTCAACCGTAACCTCATCGAAAAAGTAATGCTCTATCGTAAACCGGCGATACAGGCCTACAAGCTCTTTTACGAGAGAAAAGACTGGGACCCCAGTCCCACATGGGCGCATCATCCAAAAGATCAAAAGGAAAAAGGAACTCGGTAGTTTGCGGACATATTTCTACCCGCGTCTACTGAGGGTATATGTGTTGGGATCCCTCTGGCTGCCATATGGAAACCTCAAATCATGGAGGAGAATTAAAGGAGATATCTTATGGGTGGAAAAGTGACTGAGACCCAGGTGGCCGTTATCGGAGGAGGTATTACCGGGGCCGCCATTATTCGAGAGCTATCTAAATTCAAACTGGACGCATGCCTCATAGAGAAAGAAGGCGGGTGCGGATTCGGGGTGACCAAGGTGTGCCAGGGGTTGCTGCACGGCGGCATTGCCCATCTTACATCCAGAACGGTCAAATATCACGGTGACATACCCTTCAAGGATCACCTGCTTCGACCTTTCGGTCTGAAGGAAAAGCTGCAGAACACGGGTCGGGACGAATTCTTTTCCCTGGCCCAGGTCTTGAACGAGGAGATCTCGCAGCCAGGCAGGCTCGTGCTTGCCGAGAACAAAGAAGATATGGAAATGATCGAGCTGATCAAGGGCGTGGCAGATGAGCTGGAGATCCGGGGTATCAGTGTCCTTGACAGAAAAG
>JASFEQ010000434.1:0-3687 GCA_050124735.1 Desulfobacteraceae bacterium
TGCAAGGCTTCCGAAACTGGGGACCCGCCCGAAGGGTGGGGAGTCCAAGCGAAGCGCGGACAAATCCCGAGGAATGAGGCGTACAGAGAAGTACCCCGCAGTGACGAGGGATGAGGGTAACGCAGCAGATGGGCGTATTCCGACAGCCTCTTTAGTATTCTGAATACTTTGTCCGGTACGAGATCTCAGGAGGAAATTCCTCCGGTTCTTCCTCCTGACGAAGGTCTAGCCAGGTCCTTATAAGAGAGTACATAATCCCGCATCCCATGCAAAACAGGGCAAGATACAGAAAACCCATAAAGATATAATACTCGGCATTCCATTGCCATTCAAAAGAGAGTGGCGTCATTGCTTGCCTCCATCGAGTGCCTAAAGTGTCTAAAGGGATCAGAGGATTTAGCTCATATTAATTTTTACGTGGACGGATTAAGCTCCTTTTCTTTAGGAAAAACGGGCAGATACCTGTATGAGAGTGAGAATACCAGGAACCCGTAACCGATCAGTGCAAAGGCAATGCCCCATTCCTGCCAGGAGGGCAGATAGCTCCAGAACCGGTCAAAGGGCATCACGGGTACGGCAAGGGTGACCACCGTGAAAACAAAGCGATTCAGGACAATGCCCGTGCAATTCAGCAGGCAGCCGAATATGAGCAACTGTTCGTTCTCCCTGTACTTGGGTGTGATAAGAATGATGGCGGGCACCACCCCACAGACGATAATTTCGGCCACCAGCAGCCAGACACCGTAAGATCCCCCCTTGTAGAAATCCATGAAACTGAGTCCGGCCCTGGGGGCAATATCAAAGATCCAGACCAGGGTATCGGCAATCTTTAATACCATATAGCCCGCCAGTAGCCAGCCAGAAATTTTGGCCAGCAATTGATACACATTCTTGGGGACCAGCTTCTTGCGGGTGAACGCTTCCGCCAGTTTGGTGCAGAGAATAGTGAAAGCGGGCCCTGAGGCTATGGCCGAGAAGACAAAGAGAAAGAAGGTGGTGGGCCAGATATAAAATTCCCATCTGTAGGCAAAGGGTCTGGCGTACAGTACACCGTAAACCCCCCCCAGCGATCCTTGGTGGAAGAAGGAGAGAAAGGTGCCAGTGGCTGCAAACACGGCCATGATGTGATGCATATGGTGACCAAACACGCGAAAATCCCGGATCTCATCCAGTTTCCTGTTCTCCAAAATGAGAGGAAGGTATTCGATGGTCAAGACACCGAAGTAGGCCGTGATACAGAAGGAGACCTCTGTCAACATGGAATGGACATTGGCATGCCAGAAGATGAACCAGCCCCGTATGGGCTGGCCTATATCAATGGCGAGCATGGCGATGGCGCCCGAGTAGCATATGAATCCTATGATTACAGCGGCGTTAATAATATCTTTTAATTCCTTTTTCCCGATAATATAGGTGAGGAATCCGGTGAAAAAGGCCCCTGCCCCAAGGGCAATGACCGCCAGATCGAAGACGATCCAGAGGGCAAATGCAAAGATGTTGCTCATATTGGTCTGATTCAGCCCTTTTATGAGCACGAGAAAGGCGGCCAAAAGTCCCCAGGCCAAAAGCCCTGCCCAAGGTAATGTCCAGAGGAAGAAGGTCTTAGGGGAACACCTCTTTACGCCTTCTGGAAGCAATGCTTCATCCATTTCCTATTCCTCCTTAGTGCTGCTCAGTGACGCAACTGCTTAACCCGTCGCCTTTATGACGGGCCGGAATTCTTCGGGTCGAAAATTGTCTGCCTTTCTTCTGACCCAATCCTTGGTGGTGATATAATAGACCTTTGGATCTGTGCCAAGGCGTTCCAGAAGTCTGAAGGCATATGGACTCTTAATCAGCTGTGAGACCCTATGGCCCGGGTTGTTAAGGTCTCCAAAAGTGATGGCCTGGACCGGGCAAGCCTCAGTGCAGGCGGTGATATATTCGCCGTCCTCAAGTTCTGTTCGGTCTTCAGCATAAGCCTTGCTCTTCGCTCTCATGAGACGATGGTGGCAAAAAGTACATTTTTCCACCACTCCCCGCATGCGGGGTGAGACCTCTGGGGAAAGGGAGCGTTCCAGGCCCTTAGAAAAGGGCTTGATTAGGCCATAACCGTCCCACCAGTTAAAATACCTGGCATGGTAAGGACAAGCGGCCTGGCAATATCTGCATCCTATGCAGCGCGTGTAGATCTGGCTAACAATCCCTGTATGGTAATCCATCTCCGTGGCAGTGGGGGGGCAGACAGAGACGCAAGGCGTGTGATGATGACAGTGCATACATGGTCTAGGGAAATAGCTGATCTCCGTATGAGGGAATTCCTTTCCATTGGTGATCTGATAGAGTTGCATCCAGGCGATGCTGCGCTCCTTATCGGATTCGTCAGTCCTGACGCTCACATTGTTTTCAGCGGCACAGGCAACCATGCATGTGCCACAACCGGTGCATTTGTCCAGATTGATGACCATACCATACTTGTATTTACCCTGTTCTTCTTTCATTCTCTACCCCGTTCCAAGAAATTGATGCATGGGCATTACACCTTAATGATTCGTGCGTGAGTATCCCACCAGACGGTCTGGCCGCTCAAAGGGTCTTTCCCTCCGTCTATGATCTCATTGGGATTAACCCCTTGGCCTCGTTGATAATCGTCATAGGCCGTGTGTCCAAGACCTAGGGGGAGATAAACCACTCCAGGCATGGCCCCATTGAAGAGGTTTACCCGGACCCTTACCTCTCCCTTAGGGGACTGAATGATGGCCCGATCTCCCTGTTTTAGGTTGTGTTCCGCTGCGGTTTTCGGGTTGATCTCTGCAAAAGATTCGTTTCTCGTCAATTGGTGGTCAAAGAGGGTTTTCTTCAAATAAGGGGGGTTAGGCAACCAGTCGCTGGATAGATTGATTAACTCATAGGGTACCATGCGCAAGGGATATTTCTTTTTGTCCACCGCAGATGGGCTCGCCTCATAGTGTGGCATGAAGGCCTCATCCCCCTTGGCTGTAATCCCCATTTTCTGCAAAGCGGGTTGCAGTTCTCTTTTTTGGGCAAGATCGTTGACGGCCAGTTCTATGTTGGTGCTGAAAAACTCAAATCTTCCCGTGGGGGTATTGAAGAGTGTTTGCCATTTTCCAAAGCTATGGGTGGGTCGATACCAGAACCCATTGGATTTTATCTTCTTCCACATGTCATCGAAGGACTTATAATCGCTCTTCACAGGGCTTCGACTCGCCAGGCCCTTCCAAACAGGCGGTGCGTCTTCCCATCTGGTGAGACCTCCCCCGGCCTCAAACAGGCCCTCTGCCCTTGCTTTCAGAGACTCCTCGTAGTTCTTCCAGGGAAAACCAGAACCCACAGTCCCCCCTAACATCTTGGCCAGTTGTATAATAAGGTTGCCGCTCTGTTTGGTATCATAAAGGGGTTCCACCACAGGTTGTGAAAGCGCGTAGAAAGGATACTGAAGCCCGGTTGGCCAGACAATGTCATCCATCTTTTCTAAATAAGTATGATCCGGCAGAACGAGATCGGCCATAAAAGAAGTCTCGTCTTTGTATGGAGAGAAGCTTACGATGAAAGGAACGTTTTTCAAGGCACGCCGGAAACGACCGCTATCAGGCAGGCCATAGGCGGGGTTTGCCGAGAAGACGAGAAGTGTATCCACGGGAGATTTGGCCCGCTCAAGCATGGCTTGAGTCAGGTTGTCGATGAGAG
>JASFEQ010000435.1:0-3678 GCA_050124735.1 Desulfobacteraceae bacterium
GAGGGTAAGGGGGTCCAGATTGATGAGACCGTTTTTCGCGGAGACTTTCAAATAGATATCCTGGACTTTGGCACCATGTGCCTTGAGGGTCCCAACGCGGATTTTGCCGTCAAGTAGCAGCTTCCGAAGCGGCGTGTAATCCGCCTTTTTTCTTTCGGCTGTGGATGGCTTTTTCTCCTCCTTCTTCTCTCCCGTTTTCTTTTCGCTGGCCGGTGGGAGATACCTGTCCAGATCAATCTTATCCAGGTTAAGATCAAAGGCCAAATCAGGTCTGGCAAAATCCTTTGCCTTCATTGAAAAGGCCAAGTTCGATTCATCCAACTTGAGGGTGCCATCTGATATGGACACATTCTTTGGGTTGCCCTTTAGCTGGGCCGTGAGAGCCACCTTGTTTAGGGCATTGGGATCCGCTGTTTTGACCGGAAAATCTTGGCCCAGAGCGGACATCAACTTCCGAGGGGAGAATGGAGATACCTGGAGGGCCAAATCGAACTGCTGAGTCGTGGCTGGATCAATCAATTTACCCTTTAGATTCACCTCCAGTTCTTTCAGGGCCTTGATGGAAAGGTCCACCGGCATTTTTCCTTTGCCAGGTTCTTTGCCCACCGGGCCCACATTTCCCTTTAAATCTATTGGTTGCCCATCCAGTATGGCCGATAGAGCCAGCCGAATCGGACGATCCAGGGAAACATCCTGAAGACGGAGGGTCACCTCAGAGATCTCTTTGCGCTCCCCTTTGCTGTGGTCAATCCAGATGATAGATCCTTTTGTGATGGCAAACTCACCCACGGCAAGGCCTGCTATGGGGAGGCCCTCCCCAGCTCCGCCCTCTGGCGCCTTTTCCTTTTCAGGTTTGGGAGCGGCTTCCGCAGGCTTCTTCCCTATGCCCTCCCAGTTTGTGCGTCCACTCTTGCTCTTTTCCAGCGCGATCCGGGGTTCCTCTATGATAAAGCGCTTGACCTGGATATCCTTGGAGATAAGGGGGATAAGCTTTACCCTCACCTCTATAGTTTTCAAGCTCGCGAAGTCCTTTTCCTCAAAACCGGGAGGATTTCCCAAATGAATATCACTGGAGGAGAAACCTACCCACGGAAAGAGCGAGAGGTCTATATCCCCTCCTATGGAGAAAGGCCGTCCCGTCGCCTCAGAGACCATTTTTTCTATCCTGGGTTTGTAACTCTGGAGATCCACGAATGATGGGACGATAAGAAGCGCTATGATAACAAGGGCGACCAGTGCCCCCCCCACGATAGCGATCCATTTAATTGTCTTTTTCATGACTTACCTCCCCATTAAGGTGAACGTTTAGTTCAAACGATATTTTCCTTATGCAGTCGACGGCATGGCCAAGCCTCATTTACTAAATACTTCCTTCAGCAGATCGGTCACCCTGGCTGCTGGGTCCTGGCGTATTTTCCGTTCCTCTTCAGCGAGCATGAGAAAGAGGCCATTAAGGGCCCCGTCTGTCACATATTGATCCAGGTCAAAACTCAGAGACTCTGTAAAAGGGATGGTGCGCACCTTGGCATCCAACGCCTGATACTGCCGCGTTACGCCCACCTGGGACATGGATGAGTGGACGATGGGCTTAAAGATCTCAGTGAGTTTGCCCCGAGTTTTGTCCTCAAAATAGAGGGTCGCTTCATTGTCTCTCCCATCGAGAATCTTACGGGCATCTTCGAACGACATCTGCTTGACAGCATCCAAAAACAGGGCCTTAGCCTCAGGAGCCGCCTTTTCCGCAGCCCGGTTCATACTCAACTCAAAGGCATCCACCTTGGAACCATATCCCACGGCCCTTAGGGCCTTCTCCACTTTCTTCACCGAACCGGGCAGCGGGATCTTGATTTGGGGATTCCCGTAATATCCATCCATTTTGGAGACCAGCTTCACCGCATTGGAAGTCCCAATCTCCAGGGCCTCTTTGAGCCCCTCGATGATCTTGCCCTCGCTCAATTCCCCACCCAGGCCGACAGCTTTTTTTGCGTCTCTGAGAATATCTTGGAACCCGAACTTGGCATCCGTGGGCGTCCCCTGGACAATAACGAACAGGGTGATGACGAAAAAAATGCTACAGAATCGGAATGCTTTCATATGAATACTCCTAAATTTGCAGATACGCAGGCCCCCTGGAGAGATGTTTCTCAGGGTTTATCGGATCACCGGGTTGGACGTCCTGGTTACTAACCGGCGCACTCCTTGAGGAAAATACTGGTTATAAAATAGAGCCAAAGGCATTAATGTCAAATCGGGCTGAACCCGTTGATCTACAATCAAATACTCTAGGCTTCCGATCCTTCTGAGATCATGTGGACCACTCGCTGCGGGAATGGAATTTCGATCCCATTCTCATCAAACGCTTCCTTTATTTTGCGAGTAAGATCGAATTTCACGCCCCAATAATCCTCTTTTTTCACCCAAGGACGTACCACGAAATTCACGCTGGAATCTGCCAACTCCGCAACGGCGATCTGGGGTGCAGGGTCGGAAAGGATGCGCGCATCTTCTTTTATCAGGCCCATCATCACGTCCCAGGCCTTTTGAATGTCGGAACTGTAACCGATCCCGATCACTAGATCGACCCGCCTCGTGTCAAAGGCAGTCACATTCTTGATAACGTCCCCAAAGAGTTTCCCATTGGGCACCATGATCTTCACGTTGTCGGGTGTGGCGAGCACTGTAGTGAACAGGCCAATTTCCTTCACAGCCCCGGCTTCACCTGCGCCCATGATGAAATCCCCTACTCTGAAAGGCCGAAGCACAAGAATGAGGACACCGGCGGCAAAATTGCCCAAAGACCCTTGCAGCGCGAAACCGATGGCAAAGCCGGCCGCACCAAGGATGGCGACGAAGGATGCCGTCTGTATCCCGAATTTTGCCAGAGCAGCAAGCACCGTGAAGGTCAAAATGAGGATATACGTGAGACTCCCAACGAATGAAATGATCGCAGGATCCGTTTTTGATTTTTCCAAAACACGTCTTGCGATCTTGCGTCCAATACCCGCAGCAATTCGACCCAGAATGAGAATGACGATTGCACCAATGATCTTCAAACCATATGTGGTTATAAAAGCGGCTAATTGGCTATTCATTGTTTCCATCTTCTTCTCCTTTCTCCTTTGAGACTCTACTTAATGGGTTAAAAACCAAGTTGCTGGATCGCCATTCCTGGATTCAGCATCTGAAGCATTCTGTCACCTAATCGTAATAGAATTGCCCTATGGAAACGCTCCTTTTGGAGACGGGCTGTCCAATTCGCTTTTATAAGGATCCCCTCGATTTATGTCAGCCTATCATAAGCATGCTTTGGGAACAATTCAATATCCTTACTGATAAAAAGATTCTTTTACTTATAAATCGTGCCCAGGGCTCCCAAAATGAGGTGGCCAAATTCTGCTTGCCAAAATCATATGGTTATTAAACAATGACCAACAAGACCAAAATTTGTGTCATCTTGGCGCTTGAGCGCATTTACAACTGTTGATGGAGTGTTTCAAATGGCAGATTTAGAGACTAAGGCCACCACAAATCCATTGAGGGGAAACCTGAGCGTACGGGTGGGGGTTATCCGTGACGGCACACCGGGTATCAGTCTTTCCATGGGCGGCCATTTAATGGGTGAATGGACGGACTCCAGGGCCAGGACGCTGTCTCTCACAAATGACTTCAAAGTAGCGA
>JASFEQ010000436.1:0-3677 GCA_050124735.1 Desulfobacteraceae bacterium
CCAGTTTCTTTGATCACAGGCTCTAACCGGTTTTCCATACGTTTTTCGTATGCCCGGTAAAGCTCTCGTACGGGCGTGCTTGGGTCCAAGCCAAAGGCAATAGCCACTCTCCTGAAGGTCCCGAGCGAACCGCCAAAGAGCCGGTATCCGGGAGGGTAGTCCTTGAGATTCTCAAACAGGAGAGCCGGCCCGCTCATCTCATAGACTCTCCTAGAGATGGCCGCCGCCTCTAGGTCCCAATCCACTTCCTTGTTCACGTTAACCAAATCGCCCGTCTCATCTAATTTGGAAATGAATTCCCGAATATCTTTAAAGGGCATCATCGACCTCCATATTTCGTAGCCAGACCCAACAAAAAGGTGGAGAACGTGATCATTTTGAAAGTGGGGTGGCAGCCCCACAGTGCAAGGTGCCGTGCATGACAGAGCTCCTCATTCCAATTGGCTAAAATGTTACCCCGCTTATGGTGAACGGATTGAAACCCAGTTGTCGAGAGAGTTTTTTAGACGCCCCATTGAGCGTCTTTATAACCAGCTTTTCACTCTTAGCGTTAAATCGAATCGTCGGAATGGTAACGACTATGGCGGCGACCACACTACCGAACAGATCAAAAACCGGAGCACCCATGGAAATGAGTCCTTCATACCGTTCCTCTCGGGAATATGCGATTTTCTCCAAGCGTATCGCTGTCAGTTCCTTCAGCAACTTTTTCGAGTCTGTGATGGTGGCATGGGTTTTTGGGGTCAACTTCACAGATGAAAGATATTGGTCGATTTCTTCATCCGATTCATGGGCGAGGATGGCCTTTCCACCTGCCGTGGTATAGAGTGGAGCCCGGTACCCGATCTCAACAGCGCGTTTCAGTGGTTGCGAGCAGTTCTCCCCGTACACGATAAGCATCTCATCCCCTTTTCGAACCGCGAGGGCACTGGACTCATCTGTCCTGTTCATGACCTCACGAACAACCGGCCGCCCGAGTTGCACAATATCCAGGTCCGTAAGGTATTTGCCGGCAATAACAAGGACTTGGGGACCGATAACATACCGCCTCTCCTCCTCTTTACGCAAGGAGAGAAAATCGTGGGCCACAAGGTCAGCCAGAAGTAATGACAGACTGCCTTTGGGGATATTCAAGGCCGCGGACAGCTCTGCATGGCTAATGCCGTTCTTGCTAGCCCCGACAGATTCAAGGATTTGGATCACCCTGGTTGCTGACTTGACCATGGCTCTTAGGAAGGATTAGTTTACATATGCAAACTATGTTTAGTCTTCGTAGACTACTAATAGAAGGAAAACGCCTTGTCAAGATCTAATATGGGAAAACGAAAACGGGGTAGGCATCAATTGGCCAAATTGCTTAAATGGGAACGACGCGAGAGATCTCTGGTGTGCCCCGGTTCAGTCGGACGTAGATATGTTTGAGCCCGTCTTCCGTCTCTTCAGGGAAATCTTTCCTGTAATGTGAGCCCCTACTCTCGGTCCTCTTCAATGCTGACACGGCAATGGCCCTGCCAGAAATGGCGGCATTTCTACATTCCAGCATCCTGCAGAGGTCTGAGGGTCTAGTCGCCCGCTGGCCCTCAAGTTCTCTCAGAATACCGTCTATTTCATTTATGCTCTCTTTCAGAGAGCCTTCATCCCGGATGATACCGGCCTTTTCCCAGAGAATCCGCCCTAATCTATCCATCAGGGAACGAGCCATGGAGATTTTTCGTCTTTCCCCGTAGTGACGGTTAAATCTCTTGTGTGCCATCTCCTCAGCTATGGACTGAAAACGCCTTAATGTGGGTGCTGAGTCAGCGTCTTCAGTTGCAGCTCTGGCTGCCAAGGCGCCAAAGACCAAGGACTCTGAGAGGGCATTGCCGCCCATTCTGTTGGCGCCGTGGATCCCACCCACCACCTCCCCCGCTGCGAACAGGCCTTTTATCGCCGTACGGCCCGATACGTCGATATGCAATCCACCCATGGTATAGTGACAGGCAGGGGCGATTCTTACAGGTTCTAATTGGTAAGAAAAGGTTTTCTTTAGGATCTCTTTTACCTCATGGCTGAAAGGGATGGCGGTATCTTCCGCCTCCCGCAAGTCCAATAGTATGGCCCCTTCAATTCCATTCCCTTCAGAGATTTCCTTGAAAAGTGCCTGGGCGAATCGATCTCTTGATGCCAGAGCGATGGGCTTTTCCTTAAGCTCGTATTTCTCCTTAATATCTTCACCCAAGCGGTTTGTTATTTTACCCAGGTCAGCAAGCACAGCAGGCACAATCATACGGGTTTGCCCTCCCTTCTCACGGACGAGGGGATAAAACTGCACGAACTCCATGTCCATGAGTTCAAGGCCCGCTTCCAAGCCCAGCAAATAGCCGTCTCCCGTGGTTCCTGGTGCGTTGTTGTTTTGGCTATAGATGGATCCTGCACCACCCGTTGCCAGCAGAACAGACCTCGATCGAAATCCAAACACAATACCCGTGCGCTTCTGAAAACCGATTGCTCCGTAGCATGACCCGTCATGCGTGACGAGATCCGTGACCATAATTCCTTCCAAACATGGAACACCCAACTCTCGACAAGCACGAAGTAGAGGCGGCGCAATCGTCGGACCTCCGATCAGGGATGATTCCCTAGTGACAAGGCCCATATTGTGCATCGTACCTCGCATACCCATGTTTTGGAGTTCTCTCACCATCGAAGGTGCCTCTTTCGCGAACTTTTCAACGAGCCCTATGTTGTTCAGTCCTCTACCGCTATTAAGGGTCTTCTCTATGTGTGTCTGCACATCGGTGCTTCTAGCGCTGAAAGCGAATAATCCTCCGGCAAGATAGGTGTTGTTCGCCTTCCCCAAAGATCCTTTGGAGATTAGAAGGGCCTGCTTGCTCAACTTGGAAACCTCAAGTGCCGCTCTCAATCCGGCGATGCCACTTCCAATGATCAGAACATCAGAATCCATAATTTGCATATTGATTTTTCTCATGGTCGGTCCTCTGCAGAACAATTATGCCTGTGACAGCAGGTTTGCGTCTCTGCTCTTAGTATGATACTTTGATCCTCAATTGTCTATTTCTCAAACCTCAACATCCTATACAGCATCACACACATTAGCAAGCCAAAAACACATGTTTGCAGAATGGGGATCTTGATGCTCTTCCATGGTTTGGCTGGGAAGCAGGTTATGGGAGTTGATGGCGTCCAGAGTAAAAAGAATATTTTGAAAAAGGGGATTTGACCATGTTGAATTTTTCACTCATCCTGAACCTTCTCCTCATCCTGACTGTCGCATGGGTCCTGGGCCTGGTGTTTACCAGGATGGGGCTACCGGTTATGCTTGGAGAATTGCTGGCAGGGATCATACTCGGTCCTCCCATCCTAGGCATCATCGGCATTTCCCCCTCCATTGAGATGCTTGCCGAACTGGGCATCTTCTTTGTCATGTTCCACACCGGCATGGAGATGGATCCAAAGGAACTGGTCGAACATATCTGGTCTGCCCTCTCCGTGGCCATTGGTGGATTTGTCCTGCCTTTTGCACTGGGGTATTTTACGGCGAGTCTATTTGGGGGGACCGTCATGCAGTCCCTCTTTGTCGGCATGGGCGTCTCCATTACCGCCATTGCCGTGCAGGCCGTCATCCTTCAATCCATGCAAATCAATCGCAGCAAGGTGGGACACATCATCATGGGTGC
>JASFEQ010000437.1:0-3674 GCA_050124735.1 Desulfobacteraceae bacterium
ACACGAAAGAAAGGTCAGGGACCCATCATCCGTTTCCTTCTGCAATTCAACCAACCACTTGTTGTCATCTTGCTGGTAGCCACAGTGGTCACTCTTTTTCTACAGGAATACGTGGACGCTGCGGTCATTTTTGGCGTGGTTTTGGTCAACGCCCTCATCGGTTTCGTGCAGGAGTCCAAGGCCCTGAAGGCCATCGAGGCCCTGGCCAAGGCTATGACCAGCGAAGCCGTGGTCCTACGAGGTGGGGAGAGGCATCGCCTACCGTCGAGTCGGCTCGTGCCGGGCGACATGGTCATCCTCCAGTCAGGCGACAAGGTCCCTGCAGATATGCGCCTGATCAAGACCAGGGAGTTGCAGATCGACGAGAGTGCCCTCACGGGTGAGAGCGTACCGGTTCAGAAACAAAACACCGTCCTCTTTGCCGACATGGTGGTGGGTGACCGACGTAACATGGCTTATTCCTCGACCCTGGTGACCTACGGGGGTGGCCAGTGCATTATCGTGTCCACGGGGGACCGCACCGAGATTGGACGTATCAACGAAATGATCGCATCTGCCGACGTCCTTGAGACGCCGCTCACCCAGAAGATCCACCATTTTTCCAACATCCTCCTTTACGCCATCCTGGTCATGGCAGCCCTGACCTTCGTGGTGGGGTTTCTCCGCGGGCAGGAATGGGGCAAGATGTTTTTGGCCGCCGTGGCCCTTGCGGTGGGAGCCATCCCAGAGGGTTTGCCCGCGGCCATTACCATCACCCTGGCCATCGGCGTTTCGCGCATGGCCAAGCGCAACGCCATTATACGCAAGCTGCCTGCGGTGGAGACCTTGGGCTCAACCATGATCATCTGTTCGGACAAGACCGGGACCCTCACCCAGAATCAGATGACTGTCCAGGACATCGTGGCGGGGGGGAGGCGATACTCGGTAACAGGGGTAGGGTACGCTCCCGAGGGCAGGATTGAGGGTCCTCACGCGGAGTTCGACCTGGAGTCCAACCTGGCCCTCCAGGAACTGCTTAAGGCAGGTATCCTGTGCAATGACTCCAGCCTCAGAAAGAGCGACATGGGATGGAAGGTGGAGGGCGACCCCACCGAGGGGGCCCTCATCACCTCGGGCATGAAGGCTGGCTATGATAGGAAACAACTGGAAAAGGAGATGCCTCGCCTTGACACCATACCATTTGAGTCAGAGCGGCAGTACATGGCGACCCTTCATGAACAAGGCGATGGCAAGCCACGGGTCATTTACGTCAAAGGGTCCATTGAGAGCATCTGCGTGGACTGCAGCATGATCTTCGGACCCGACGGCCAGCCTGTCCTGCCCGGCCACGAGACGATCATGGATTGGGTCGAGTCCATGGCCGACAGGGGCCTTAGGGTCCTGGCCTTTGCCCGAAAGGAAGTGGAAGTGGATAAGACTGAGATCACTCATGCCGACGTGGAGCAGGGAATTGAGTTCCTGGGCCTTCAGGGCATGATTGATCCGTCCCGTCCCGAGGCCGTAGAAGCGGTAGAGGCCTGCACGGCAGCGGGCATCCGGGTCAAGATGATAACGGGAGACCATGCGGGCACGGCAGCGGCTATCGCCCGGCAAATGGGCCTGTGTGGGGAGAGCTGTTCCTATCATACCCGCGAGGTCCTCACGGGAAAGGATATCACCGGCCTGGGCGACGAGGATTTGGTGGAAGAGGCCGACCGCACGGCTGTGTTCGCCCGGGTGTCTCCCGAACAGAAGCTCAGGCTGGTGGAGGCCTTGCAGAAGCGGAACAATGTGGTTGCGATGACGGGTGATGGGGTTAACGATGCCCCGGCCCTGCGCCAGGCCAACATCGGCGTGGCCATGGGGATCACGGGTACCGAGGTCTCCAAGGAGGCGGCCGATATGGTGCTCACAGACGACAACTTCGCCACAATCAAGGCCTCGGTGGAAGAAGGCCGCGGGGTATTCGACAACCTGATCAAATTTATTACTTGGACCCTGCCAACCAATGGGGGAGAGGGACTGGTGATCATGGCTGCCGTGATATTGGGAACACGGCTGCCTATCCTTCCGCTCCAGGTCCTGTGGGTTAATATGACCACAGCCCTCCTCCTGGGGCTGATGTTGGCCTTCGAGCCCAAGGAGCCAGGCATCATGGAAAGGCCTCCCCGCGACCCCAGGACCCCTATCCTTACCAGACCGCTGATACTGCGAATCGTGCTGGTCAGCGTTCTCCTGGTCATTGGGGCCTTTGGGCTGTTCAAGCTGAAGCTCATGCTGCACGGCGAAAACGAGGATCTGGCCCGGACCCTGGCCGTCAATGTCTTTGTCTTCGGCGAAATGTTCTATCTGTTCAACTGCCGGTCCGTAACCCATCCCTTTTGGACGCTGGGTTTCTGGAGCAATAAGTTCTTCTGGCCGGGGGTGGCCGTCATGATGCTTCTTCAAATGATCTACACTTATGTACCCTTTTTCAACACCATTTTCCAGAGCGCCCCTATGGGCCTTCTGGATTGGAGCATGGTCCTGGCCAATAGCCTGGTGATCTTCATAGCGGTCGAGATGGAGAAATGGCTCAGGCGACGGCGAGGGTCGCACCCCCTTGGACTGGAAGCCGCGGTCTGAGGGTTTGCTTTGAAGGCCATCTTTCGATGAGGATGGGAGTTCCAAAGACCTTCACGAGCTTTAGGGCATGAGAAAATCTGCATGACCTCCAAATACGCCTACCAGAGCCAAGAGCACAAAAAGAAAGCGGTCAACCTTTTAAACGGGCTGACCGCTCCCAACCAATCCACTGACAAAGATAATCACAGTTTGTCACATTTTGATTATCATTAAGGTTTTGCCCAGCTTTCCAACCCCCGTAGCCCCGCAAACGGGATCTCCGCTTTGCTCCAAGCGAAGGCTGGCGTGCCAAGGCGCAGTTCGAAACAATGATTATGAAGGTGATGGGTTTGGCCCGGCTTCGCTTTCAGCTACGCCGCGGCAGTCTCCATTCTCAACTCCGTTTCGAACGGAGACTGGTCGGGGCGAGAAAATTTGAATGCGCCGAAGGCGCACAAGCCTCTTAAGAGGATTGCTTTATCCGCCTCTGGCGGACTCCGACTTGTCCTCCAATTCATCAAGCCACTTGCGACCTTGACCTGACTTCAGGAATTTTTCCTTTTTTCTAGCTGTTTGGTAATTTGGAAACTCTTCCGTATGTAGCACTATAAAATCCTTTAGCAACTGGCCTGCTTTTGAATTTCTCGAACGATGCTCAATAATACGCCGTGGGAGGTCGTTGGTAATCCCAACGTATCTTTTGCCGCTTATTCCCTTAAGAACGTATAACGTAACCACTGGCAGGCTTAAGATTAAACTGGATTTGGCTGGTCGGGGCGAGAGGATTTGAACCTCCGACACCCTGCTCCCAAAGCAGGTGCGCTACCAGACTGCGCCACGCCCCGATGCAAAGAAAATTCGAGATTCGAATTCCCGCCTGCCAAAGTCTTGTACGGCGTGCACGTCGAAATCCGAAAATAGGACGGAAACGAAATTTTAGGCAAACAAACTGTAATATCGCAAATTTACATCTTCCCTAGAATAAAATCAAGCTATAAAAACAGTATGTTATTGAGAAATGGCGGTTTTTATTGACTTTGATTTTGACTCTATTAATAATGACGTGGCTTCATTCCTACGATTGAGAGGCA
>JASFEQ010000438.1:0-3631 GCA_050124735.1 Desulfobacteraceae bacterium
AGTATGCCAACCGTTTGTATGAAACATGGGGAATAGGGAAAAAGGGGGAAGACAAGGGGGTTCTCATCTTCGTTGCGATCAAGGAGAGGAAGATGCGCATCGAGGTGGGGTATGGTTTAGAGGGCATAATACCCGATGGGCTTGCGGGTGAGATACGGGACCGTTATATGATCCCCTACCTGAAACAGAACAAGTTTGGGGAGGGTCTGTTGAACGGGACGGCGGCCGTCTCTCAGATCATTGCCAAAGATGCGGGGGTGAAACTGACCGGCCAGGTGCCCGTGAAAGCCCCTAAAAAGAGGAGGTCCCGCTTTTCCTTCCTTCCTCTTTTGTTGATCTTTTTCATATTTGTTTTTCTGGGCAGGCGCCGCAGTGGGTCGTGGATATTTTTTCTTCCCCTGCTCATGGGCGGAGGTGGTCCCAGACATGGGGGTGGCGGTTTCGGAGGGAGCTTCGGCGGATTTGGCGGGGGTTTTGGAGGGTTCGGCGGAGGCATGAGCGGTGGTGGTGGCGCAGGAGGAAGTTTTTAGCCGTAGACTACGCAGACAAACACAAACAGCAGATACTGTATGTTTGAGGCAGGATTTAGAGAAATTGCTTAAAACGCCCGCTTCGCGGGGTTCAATTCCGTATGACGGAATTAAACACGGGGAGAGGACTCTGTTGTGCATAATGGCTTTTGTCTGTGGACGTCGGCGTGAGTCTGCGGTTCGATTTCTAATTTCTCTTTTCAAGAGTGAGGCGTGAATATGGCGAAGTTTCCCCAAGATCCGAAGGAGATTTTTCCTGAAATTATTGATGACTATAAAGGCCTCTTTGGCGATGACCTCGTCAGCATCATCCTCTATGGAAGCGGCGCTGGGGCAGATTATCGGCCTGGAAAGTCGGACATCAATTTTATGATTGTCCTCACCGAGGAAGGCATAGAACGTCTCGACAAGGCTTTTAAGGTTGTGGAGACGTGGCAAAAACGAAAAGTGGCCATTCCCCTTTTTCTCACAGAACTCTACGTGGAATCCTCTCTGGATGTCTTTCCCATCGAGTATCTGAACTTTCAACGCAGTCATGCGCTTGTCTATGGGAAGGACATCTTGGAGGAACTCACCTTTGATCGGGAACTGGTGCGGCTACAGTGCGAACGGGAGATCAAAGGTAAACTGCTTCTGCTCAGGGAGGCTTACATGGAGACCGGTGGCAAGAGGAGGGCCTTGAGAGACGTCATGGCCCAGTCTATTCAGGCCTTTGTGGCCATCTTCGACGCCCTCCTGTTCTTAAAAGGGAAGGAGATCCCAAGAGATAGGCGAGACGTGGTCAACCTCACATGTGAGACCTTTGACTTGGACTCTGGACTTTTTCAAAAACTCCTTGACATCAAGGAAGAGAAGATAAAACCAGATGATGCGCAGACAAAATCCTTTTTTCAGGACTATCTGAAGGAAGTACGTAAGCTTTCAAGAATCGTTGATACATTGGGAGGATAAAATGACTAACAAGCAAAAAAAATTACTCATCATTGCCGCTATTGTTGTACTTGTTATTCTGATTCCCTACTCTTACCTAAAAGGGACTTACAACAGCCTTGTGACCCTGGACGAGGGCGTAAAAGCGGCCTGGGCCCAGGTGGAGAACCAGCTCCAACGCCGATATGATCTGATCCCCAATTTGGTAGAAACAGTGAAAGGCTATGCAGCACACGAGAAGGAGGTTTTCCTCAAAGTCACTGAAGCGCGGGCTAAGGTGGGTGGTGCGACGACCATTGGTGATAAAATTGCGGCCAACAACGGTCTCTCGGCCGCCCTTTCCCGATTGTTGCTGGTGGTAGAGCGTTATCCAGATCTGAAGGCAAATACCAATTTCATTCGTCTTCAAGACGAGCTGGCGGGGACTGAAAACCGCATAGCCGTTGAGCGCCGCCGTTACAATGAAACGGTCAAGGTCTATAACATCAAGATTCGGCGTTTTCCCACCAACCTTCTTGCTGGGTTGTTCGGCTTTGAAAAGGCCGCATTCTTCGAAGTCCCCAAAGAGCGGCAGGAAGCACCCAAGGTGAAGTTTAAATGATACGGGCTAAACTCTGGTTTCGTTGTGCGGCTATGCATGATCCTGTCACGCCGGTCATTGTCAAACCGGCGGTTGTCGGGTGGGACGCCAAAAGGAGACAGGTTGATCTCACCATTGAACGTGCCTTTAAAGGCGATGAACTTGTCCTTAGGATGAAGGGTTGGGTTACCACTGATGTCAAAAAAGTTGTTGAAGTTGTCAAAAGACATGGTTTCTTAAAGGTGATGGATGATCGAGATCTTGTCGTGGAAGTGGAAACAGAAACGGATTATGAAAACCTGAGCAGGGAGATCTTGGAAACTTTTCAGGACCAAGTAGATTTGGAGAGAATGTAGATTGGTGAGGTGAGCGGATTTGATAGAAGAGAATAATGGCCTAGTCCATATCCCTATCGACGGGGTCCTCGACCTCCACACATTCAACCCCAAAGAAGTGGCCGCTGTGGTGGATGAGTATCTCGGCGCATGCCTCGATAAAGATATTTACGAAGTGAGAATCATTCACGGTAAGGGGAAAGGCCTGCTAAGACGCACCGTTCATGCCCTCTTGGAAAATCATCCCCGGGTCCTGGAATTCAAGCTGGACACCGGCCCCTCAAGCTGGGGAGCGACCATTGTTCACCTGAAAAAAGGGGGCCCATGATTTTATGCGTTTCTCACTTGCCTACACTCCATGGCCGAATGCTGCGCATAGGGCATTTAAGTCTTGAGAACTTCGTGATCATGGCTCCCATGGCGGGGATCACAAACCTTCCCTTTCGTCTCATGGTTAAAAAGTTGGGTGCAGGACTGGTCACAACGGAAATGGTCAGTGCCATGGGACTCACATTGGATAAAAAAAAGACCTATGACTATATGAGGAGTGATCCCAGAGAAAAGCCTGTTGCTGTACAGATCTTCGGGTCGAGCCCAGATGTTATGGCAAGGGCCGCCCAGAGGGCTGTGAATGCTGGCGCCGACGTTTTGGATATCAACATGGGTTGTCCTGTCAAAAAGGTTACAAAGACGGGGGCGGGCGCCTCTCTTCTCCGTGACGACAAAAGAGTGGCCGCCATTGTCTCTGCCGTACGTCGTGTCTGCCCTATTCCGTTAACCGTGAAAATCCGTGCCGGCTGGTCTCCGGAAAAGCCCGTCGCAGGAGAAATTGCCCGTCTGGTGGAGGACTGCGGTGGTGATGCCGTAACCGTCCATCCAAGATTCGCCACCCAAAGCTACTCTGTTCGTGCCGACTGGCGCTTGATCGGCCAGGTGAAAGATCGCGTGAAAATCCCTGTGATCGGTAATGGAGATATCTTCGAACCGTCCCAGGCCCTGCAGATGATGAGGCAAACAGGATGTGACGGGGTCATGGTCGGGAGAGGGGCCATTGGAAATCCCTGGATTTTCAAACAGATTCTTCATCTGGCCCAAGGACTTCCAGTCCCCCGACCTGATTTGGATGAGCGCAGATCACTTCTCACAGAGCACTACCGGCTGCTATCCAATGCCATGGGTGGAAAAAGAGCGGCCCGTGCCATGCGGGGACTCCTCCTCTGGTATACGAAAGGACTGCCCCACAGTAGTCGCTTCCG
>JASFEQ010000439.1:0-3631 GCA_050124735.1 Desulfobacteraceae bacterium
CCGTCGCACGGCCCTCACCCTCGATATCCCTTATACAACGACCCTATCAGGCGCAAAAGCCACCGCACTGGCCATAAAAGCGATGATCCAGGGTGAACTGGACGTGAGGACATTGCAGGAATACCATGGCGTAGTAAGTAAGCAGGAAGGAGTAAGCAGGAAGGAGTGAGGAGTATAGAACCTAAAATAGTTAATTTTCAATAGTCAATCGTCAATCCATAACGGCTAGAGCTCGAAGATCCATGAGACAGTACGAATCCAGGAACGACATTTCAAAACAACAGAAACGCACCTCGTCCCCAAGGCGACCGCGGGAAGAATGCGGCGTATTTGCGATCTATGGTCACGAAGAGGCCGCAAAGCTGACCTATTTCGGCCTTTATGCCCTCCAGCACAGGGGCCAGGAAAGCGCTGGGATCGTGGTCTCGGATAGGAATTGCGTGATGGAGCACAAGGCCATGGGCCTTGTTCCGGATATCTTTGATGAGCAGATTTTGGACCGGATGAAAGGGGATGTGGCGCTTGGTCATGTGAGGTATTCTACGACCGGTTCATCTCTCCTCGTAAACGCACAGCCCTTCAGGATACAGTATGCAGGAAAGACACTGGCGATCGCCCACAACGGTAATTTGGTGAATTCACGCCAGATCCGAGCAGAACTGGAAGAGAGTGGGTCCATTTTTCAGACGAGCATGGATACGGAAATCGTGCTGCATCTTGTGGCCAAGTCCATGAAATTGGGGTTGGAGCAGGCCATGCTGCAAACCATGAGGCAAGTTAGGGGCGCCTACTCCCTGGTTGTTATGACCGAGGATGCCCTCATTGCAGTGCGAGATCCTCACGGATTCAGACCTCTTTGCCTTGGACGTTTGGGTTCCGGCTATGTGGTCACCTCTGAGACCTGTGCCCTCGATCTCGTACATGCAGAATATGTGAGAGATGTGGAACCGGGCGAGATACTGATCATCAACAAAAACGGGCTGAGGAATATCCAATTAGAGACAGACTGCAGAAAGGCCCAGTGTATCTTTGAGCTCATATATTTTTCCAGGCCAGACAGCAATGTATATGGGCAAAATGTGTATCTCTTTCGCAAAAAACAGGGTGCGCTTCTTTCTAAAGAGTTTCCTGTTGAGGCGGATCTGGTAATGCCCTTTCCCGATTCGGGCAACTATGCAGCCATTGGTTATGCCCAATCTTCCGGGCTCCCACTGGAAATGGGCGTCATTAGAAATCATTATGTGGGAAGAACCTTTATCCAGCCCTCCCAGAGCATGCGGGACTTCGGCGTAAAGGTTAAACTCAATCCCGTAAAGGAGTTGTTGAAAAACCAACGAGTTCTGATCATAGAAGACTCCATCATCAGGGGTACCACGGCCCGGACAAGAATCAAGACCTTACGAAATATAGGAGCCCGTGAGGTTCACATGCTGGTCAGCTGTCCCCCTCATCGATTTCCCTGTCATTACGGGATTGATTTTTCCACCAGGGGCGAACTGATTGCTGCCGAAAAAACGGTGGAAGAGATACGGGATTTTATCGGCCTGGATAGCCTTGGATACCTGCATGCGGACAACCTGGTGCAGGCGACACATATTCCCAGGAGAGACCTCTGCCTGGCCTGCTTTGACGGGGAGTATCCTGTTCCCCTAGATGAAGACTTCAACAAATACTGCCTTGAGTGATTACCCTGTCACGGATACCAACTTTCATTATAGAGTTCCTTTTCCCCCAATCCCGCCGAATCCTTCAACCTAAGCGATTTCTGGGTGGAGATTTTCCTAGACAAACTTAATCCTTGAAGCAACGTCCAAGAAAAACTCGCGGGACCAGATGGACAAGTTCTCCGGGTTCTTGATGAAAGGTTCCACCTCATTGCGAGCCTGGTCTATATCCAAATGGTTTATCGCATCAGCTAACAGATCCTTGAACTTCTCTGAACTCAAAGGTGAATCGCCTCTCCAATGTCCGGTTTGGCGCATCCGCTGCTCAAGATGGTTTAGGTGAAGCTCGGGATGATTGGCTGCGTACCACACGAGGTCATACCAGTCTCGCCCTTTAACCCTACTCTTCCATTTCCGGCAGAGAATCGCGTGCATTTTGCCAGCAAACAGGTCCGGAAGCACAAAGGCGCGCACCGCAAAAGGAATGGGCTGCAAAAGATAGCGTGTCTGCGTTGCAAACCCCGGAGGCGGATCGGTGTCCACCTCCAGCTTGATCTTCAAAATCTGACCCTTAGGGACTTGATGCAGTATATCCTCCCCTGTCCCGATAGTAAGCAGTTGATTTCGGGTATTTGCCTTGAGAAAGGCCGATTGGATCGGTGTTTGTGTCGCCTTGTCGACCTTTTCAAGGCGGACTTCAAAGCCGAAGCCTTTGATCTCTTTCTGCAAAAATGTTGTATAACTGGTAAGCTCAAAAGCATCCAACGGCTCGAGCAAAGAGAAATCTATGTCTTCAGAGAATCGGTCCAAGCCATAGAGAATACGCAGGGCGGTTCCCCCATAGAAGGCTCCTTTTTCAAAGAACTTGCTGCGCCAAAGACCCAAAAGAGCTACTTCCTGTAGAATTTCCCTTAGGGCATTTATGTAATCGTTGAGCCCCTCGCATTCATATTTGGAAAGCATGCGTGCTATGGCTTCATGCATTGACTTTTTCCTTTTCCGTTTTGCGGTGGATACGACTAACTAGATTTCTTAGCAACCTAATCTTATGAGACCGGTAGCCTTGAGCAATTGCATCAAGGTCGGTTGGCCTCAGATCCCTCAGCGCTGCCGGATCAATTCGGAGGCTTTCTTCAAGGTATTTAGTCAATTCCTTTTGAGTTTTGATCCCCGTCCCTCGACCGTCATAGAGCTTATCGGCAAGTGCCTTTTCAGGAGTAGCCATCAGAAAGGCGCGGCCATCACCTATCTCGACCCGGTCCATTCCGATACGGTAGGCCTGAAGAGGGATCATCCGATAGGTGAAAACGCCAACCGGTGTAGAGAACCTGCGGGACCGTCCAGTGCTTACAGAGGTTACTGCTTCCACGCGCTCCGGGATTAGACCATGATGCTGCAAGGCATAATCTAGTGATATGTATGAGGGGCCATAGATGAGGTTAGCCAAGATCTCCCGCGAATAAGGCTTGCTGCGGTATCCTTCGCCAAAAATGTAAAGACCCTTCTTGACCCTTATGATGACGCCCTTGTGAAGAAGGTCTGAAATCTTGTCTCTTGGACGAGCGTAATCCTTGAGGCAGTTCAGAAGCGTCTGGTAGTCGAACTCTTCTTGCGGTATCTCCTTTCTTATAGCTTCGATCATTTCAATTCCAATTGCTTGAGTTTTTGAGTGTACCATTTAGGGAGATAGAGTTTGGATAAAAATAACATTTTCAAGCATAGTATGTCGAGGAAATGTCGACATACTATGTGAAATTTATGTATTTTTTTGAGGAAAGCAGTACGGGTCCTAATATAAGAGACAAAAGCAGACGGGACCGTGCCTTATATTTTTAAAAAAAATTTGCACATTTTCCTACATTTTTGTATTTTTGGGTCATGTCCATTAGATCCTTCTCTGAGAATATGAGGAGGGCCCTTTCCATAAGATTCTTATTATCACAGGGCTTTTGCCAATGACCCCCCAG
>JASFEQ010000440.1:0-3627 GCA_050124735.1 Desulfobacteraceae bacterium
AAGCCGTCTCTTCCCTGATAGGAAACGGGTGCGCCCCCGCACCAGGTCAGACT
Source organism: Desulfobacteraceae bacterium (assembly GCA_050124735.1). Lineage (GTDB taxonomy): Bacteria > Desulfobacterota > DSM-4660 > Desulfatiglandales > HGW-15 > JASFEQ01. The sequence goes on from JASFEQ010000440.1 coordinate 54, forward strand.
CAGGGGACCGTACTTGCTTCGGATCTCGCCCAGTTTCTCTGCCGCCAACTTGAGCGCTTCATCCCAGGAGATTCTCTTAAAGCCAGTCTTTGTTTTTAGTAGAGGATATCTGAGACGATCCTCCGATTGGAGAATCTCTGGGATAGCGGCGGCCTTTGAGCAGCAACGTCCCCTGTTCATGGGATGGTTGGGATCTCCTTCTACGGAAATCGCCCCGTCCGCTGTTTGATGAATGACAAGACCGCAGTTCGTGTGACAGAATTGGCAAATTGTACGAATAGTTTTTTCCTCCATCAAAATCACCTCAACTTATATAAAAAATCTCACTCTCTTATTGGTGTACTATCCGGATGGTATTAACTTTCTAACGGATAGAAGACGTGCTTTTCAAATCCATATCAATTCTTACAGGCGTTGAATCTTTCCATCCCTGGCCACATATCTGTCGGTCATGATGTTCGGGTTTTCTCCCATCTTTTTCATGACAACGCCCATGATATTCCCCAGGGTCTCATTGATGCGATGGGCTGGAGTCTCCCCGATGGCCATTTGGGCCAGCTCAATGACATGAAATGTGTCTATTTCCATTTCGGCGGCCTTTGGCGACAGGTTGAGACAACCCACGCAGTTGACGGCAATGGCCTCAACTCCCTGCTCTTTTGCTTCAGAGACTCGCATAGCGGCTATTTGCTCTGATAAGGGAGGGGGTACATTCGGAGCAGGGGGAAAGCCGCAACAAAGTGAATTCTCCCGGTTGTGCTTCATCTCCACCACCTCTGCGCCTATGGTCTGAAGGAACTCCCTCGGGCTCTCATAGATCATTTTATCCAACCCTCGCCATGGGCACGGGTCGTGAAAAGCTATCCTCTTGTTGATCCTATTCTCCAGTTCCAGTTCGCCACTGCGGTGTCGTTCGATGAAGTAATCAGTAAAGGTCTTCGTTTCAATGTCAAAACCCTCAATGAGTTTCGGATATACGCCTCCTATGAGCAAATCACATCCCGGACACAGGGTGATGAGCCGCTTAACCCCGAGGTTCTTAAACTTCATGAGCAAATCTTTGCCCCTTATCTTTGCCTCCTCCTCACCAAAAGAATCGAGCACATATCCCCCGCAGCAGTATTTCATGCCCCCGACAATGGGAAAACGCTCCAAAAGGCTCGTTTTAGCCAAGTCAGGGAAAAGGTGCGGAAGGGCACAGCCTGCGTAAAACATGTCACTGCTTTTGGGTGGATCGGTGTATTTCTTAATTCCTTTCTCCTTCTCCTCGGTTTCATAATCCAATGCCATTGAAAACAGGTTAAAGGGGACATCTTCCGATATGAGAAACAGGCCTCCGGTCCCTGCTTCAGCGTTGTGTTTCAGTTTGATCTCCCTTATCAGGTCAAAGGGATTTGAATCCGTTGGGCAGATCACATTGCAATAGCCACACGAGGCACAGTTGTTAACGGCCACATCGGACTGTTTTGTTTCGATCATTTTGCCCATCTCTTCCCCGGCCAGATCGTCGGGCATCTCCATAAAGGGACACTCAGACAGACAAATCCCGCAAAGGTTGCAGGCCTCTTCAATAAACATCTTCTCTACCTCCTTTCCGTCTACGGTCTTTCCGGCGACCTTCCTCTATTCAAGTGCCATATCTGCGGCCACAACCACTGCCCTGAGGTTGTTGCCGAATTCCTTTTCCTTTTAGACCCTGGATAGTTTTAGAATCACAGGAACATTGAATAGTGAGGGCCCCCTATGGACCCTCACTATCCTGCATAGTTTTACACACTCAATTTCGTGTATATATCCAAATAGATGCTTTATGAAATATCTTCTTTAGGGTTTGCAGATCACACAACATAGTCGTAATAACCGCGAACAACGCGGTATCGGGTGATCTGCATTCCACCCAGGTAGAGCTGGGTGACGTGGGCGTCACGAAAATACTTTTCTAGATGGTATTCCGGTGAAAGCCCGTTTGAGCCCAGCAGCTGCAGGGCCTGGTTCACTACGAAGACACAGCTTTCCGAAGCGAACACCCTCAGGAGGGAGCCCCTTGAGATCATGGTCTTGGAAAAGGGAGGGCCATAGGCATCGTGGTCTTCTAGCATGGCCCCGAAATTGAAAATGCCCCCCCTCAACATCTCGAGGCGAATCGCCATGTCGGCTATCATACCGGCGGCAAGACTCCACTCCCTCACCGGTTTTCCCCCGCTCTTACGCTCCTTGGTGTAATCAAGGGCAATGTCAAAGGCCGCCTGTGCGATCCCCAAAGACATGCAGGCTGAAGACCACTGGGCGATTCCCATGAGTCCTCCGTAGTAGAACATGGCGTCCTGCCCAGGACCCGCCAATCGATACTCTTTGGGGACCCTCACATTATCAAAATAGATGCTTGCATTAACGTTGGTTCTGTACCCCATCTTTTCTTCAGGCTTCCCAAAAGAGAGCCCTTCGGCGTCGCCAGGCACATAAATCATGGCAATGCCATCATCCCCCAGGTCGGGGTCGGTGGTGCAGATGGTCAGATACAGACTTGCAAGCCCTGCATTGCTTGGCCATGATTTGCTCCCGTTGATGACCCACTCGTCTCCATCCAGTTTGGCCCTGGCTGAAATGCCCCTGCCTTGCAGTACCGGATTCTCCGAATCTGCGCCTGCTGCCGAATCCGTCATGGCCAGGCAGCCGTAATTGAGTTTATCTCCACAAAAGGGTGGGGCGAATTTCTCAACCACCGCCGTGTTGCCTGCGAGCAGAGCGGGCATCAGAAACTCCCCTGCATTCATGCCCGTGATCATGGCAATACCGCCATCACCTCGTGCAAGTTCCGTCTGGATGACCGCCCGGGTTGTCGGGGGAAAGGGTCCCGTCCCACCGCAATCAGGGGGATAACCGCCTTTCTGGATGCCAAGATCCACCAACTTCTGGAGAACACTTTCGACCAGGCTGTAATCGTTCTCCATTTCCTCCCTGATGGGCATAATCTCCTTATCCACAAATTTTCTTAGCATATCTTGAAGTGCTTTTTGTTCATCGGTGAGCATGTGTGTGAGTTGCATTTCTTGCCTCCTTTCATATGAGAAGCTGTTAGCTATTAGCGATCAGCATTCAGAATAATTCTTTAAAGCCGTGGGTCATCATTGACTCATGATGTCTCCACGACGAAGCCCTTTGAATTGATATCCGGGTTGCCACAACAGGCAACCCGGATATCTCAGCATAGACCATTTTCATCACATCATCCTGTACAAGACGGCTTTGCTAATCGCTTTCCTTGTCGTAAAATTCATCTGCCTGGAGGATCAGGACATCATTTGCGTACTGGGCAAATCTCGGCAAAAACTCCTCTTGATAAGCCTGGGACTGCTGATCTTTTGCATAGTCTTCCAGGCTGGTTAAATCAACAACCGCAGCAATTTTATAAGGGGGTTCTACAGGTCCGGGAGGCCCCCCCTTTACCTGCATAGCCCTTTTCACGGTGGTAAGTGTATAACGCTTGACAGCAGACAACCCGGCTATAAATGGACCCTTGTATTCATTGACAAATTTAATGAAGTCTTCCTCTGTCACGTCATCTTTCAAGTTG
>JASFEQ010000441.1:0-3622 GCA_050124735.1 Desulfobacteraceae bacterium
AAATCTCTCAGATGGGGAGAGAAAGGATTTTCTTTCCGGTGTCATAGGCGGGACCGAGGAGACGACCACTGGGGTCATCCGTCTCCGGAGCATGGAGAGAGACGGGGTTCTGCAGTTTCCCGTCATTTCCGTGAACGACGCCAACACAAAACACCTTTTCGACAATCGTTACGGTACCGGCCAAAGCACTTTAGATGGTATTATCAGGGCCACGAACCGTCTCGTAGCAGGAAGTATCTTTGTGATCAGCGGTTATGGTTGGTGCGGGAGGGGCGCTGCGAACCGCGCCAAAGGCCATGGTGCCCATGTCATCGTCTGCGAGGTGGATCCCCTTAGGGCGCTTGAAGCTGTAATGGATGGCTTTCAGGTCATGCCCATTGTCAAGGCCGCCCCTATAGGTGACTTCTTTTGCACCCTTACCGGGGATATCAACGTGATCAGGAAGGAACATTTCCTGACCATGAAAGATGGGGCCATTGTCTGCAATTCGGGACATTTTGATGTGGAGCTGGACCTGCCCGGGTTAAAAAACTCCTCCACATCTCGAAGGGAAATGAGGGAATTTGTGGAGGAATTCGTTTTGGACAATGGTCGGAGGATTTACGTCCTCGGTGAAGGAAGGCTGGTCAATCTGGCCGCGGCTGAGGGGCATCCATCCAGTGTGATGGATATGAGCTTTGCCAATCAGGCCCTATGTGCCGAATATATGGCCCGTGAAAACAAAAAATTGGGGAAGAAGGTCTATTCCGTCCCTGACGAGATAGACAAGGAGATTGCCCGCCTCAAACTGGCATCCATGGGTGTGGAAATAGACACGCTCACCCCTGAACAGGAAAAATACCTCTCCTCCTGGGAGATGGGAACATAAAAGACCGCGAACGCCGTTCGCTCGAGGACCGGGGATGTCATCCCCTCGAGGCTTAAGGCTAAAGGTCAGAAAAATCATTCCTCAAGCTTGCCCCGTTGAATGCCGTCCGTGTTGCCCGGTCGTAATCGCCCGAATGGCTGAGCTTTTTTTGCCCGATCGTCGCCTGCCCCGTGAAATGCGAAGCCTATTTCACTGGGGTCTCCCGATCGGGCAAAACATATCTAACTCTGAGCTCTCCGTGCCTCTGTGGTGAGCTATCTCTTCCACGCTTTGCTCAGTGCTGCAAACCTCCCTTCCCTAATAGCCGCTCGGATCTTGCGCATCAGTGATTCCATGAAAGAGAGATTGTGAATGGCTACCAGTCGTATCCCCAACAACTCCTTTGCCAGGAACAGATGTCTCAGATAGGCCCTTGAGTAATTGCAGCAAGTGCCACAATTGCAGCCTTCCTCAATAGGCCGGGGGTCATCCTTAAACTGGGCATTAAGGATATGCATCTGGAATCCTTCCGACTCCTTTGTAAAGAACGTTCCCGTGTGTGCCATCCTTGTGGGTGCTACGCAGTCAAAAAGATCGATGCCTCGCCTTACCACTTCAAAGATGTCTTCTACCTTGCCAATTCCCAAAAGATGTCGCGGTCTGTGCTCTGGAAGATATGGAACCGTCCAATCCAGGACCCGATGCATATCATTTTTGGATTCCCCGAGAGAACCGCCGATGGCATAACCGTCAAAATTTTTGTCCACAATGAACGTCGCGCTCTCTTCTCTCAAATCCTGGTAAGCCCCACCTTGAACGATCCCCCATAGAGCTTGGGTGCCGACAGAAGTTCGCTCGAACGCCTCCACTGCCCGCTGCGCCCAGCGATGGGTTCGTTCCATCGCCCTCCGGGTGTACTGGAAGTCATGCAGAGGTGAGGTGCATTCATCAAGAACCAGGATTATATCTGTGCCCAGCTTCCTCCCTATCTCGATCACGCCTTCTGGCGTAAACCGATGGATTGAGCCGTCCAAATAAGAGATGAATTCCACGCCATCTTCGTCGACTGTGACCAAGGGCTTCTTCGCAAGGCCGTAGTGACCTCCCCGGTCGTTTTAATAAGGAAAAATCGGTGCAATCTTCCCTACCCCATGTTCCTTCCCTGCACCAAGACTAAAAATCTGAAATCCGCCGGAGTCCGTGATCAATGGCCCTTTCCAATTCATGAATCGGTGAAGCCCACCCATCCGATCTATGAGATCCTCGCCAAGCCGGAGATGTAAATGAAAGGCGTTGGTAATTACCACCTGGTTGCCAATCTCACGGAGATCTTCCGGTGTCACCGCTTTTACGGTGGCCAAAGTGCCAACCGAAACAAAGGAAGGAGTTTCGATAACACCGCGAGGCGTAACCAACTTCCCTGCCCTCGCATCACCCTCTTTCGCTATAACCTCAAATGAAAACATTTATTCGATAATTTCAAATGTTAAAATCTTCACCCTGTGGAATTCCGCGTAGCGGACCCCTAACGGTGATTCCACAGGGCAGGTGCCAATTGAACTCCCAATTCCTAAAACCCAAAATGAAGTATTCGAGATTTAAGGCCCGTTGAAACTGAAATGCGCCTTAAGTGAAACGCTCCTCGAGTCCCGCTATGCGGGATGGTCCTCAAGGCCATGAGGCCGGTCCTTTAACGAAGTGCTCCGTAAGCCCGCCAGGTTGCTCTAATAAAACATGGTCACTGTTCGATGATAAGGTTTTTCCTTGAATGTCTCATCCTGACCCATATTCCATAAGATCCAGTCAATCTCGACGGCCTTTAGGCCCTTTCCCATTTTCTCCAGTTCCTGCCGGATCAACTCGACCGCCCAGATGGTGTTCGCCCTGATCTCCACCTCCTCAGGGCTCCCCGCCTCGATTAAAATCCGCTGATCTATCTTATTTGCTAGCTCAGGTGCATAGCTCAGGATCGAGAGATGGCGCAGCACCTGTGGCAGCTTGTAATCGGCAAAGGCCGTCAGCCTATCCATGTCAACAAACCGACCCCATTTCCTGCCCTGGAAGGCCCCACAAAGATCTGCGGCAAAAATCTGTGCACGCTTGTAAAAAGGGACTTGATGACCCTGGTATTTCGCTACGTCTCGAAACGACGACAACCTCCTGTACAACATCCGCACCAGAGCAATGGCTGATTCGCCTGCGGCCTCCACCAACTCATAGGCCTTTCCATGGTACTCATCGAGCAAGGCCCTTCCCAGTTCATTGAGATTCTGAACGCGCTGGTTTAGTAGCTGCAATTCCCCTCGCCCGCCCAGGATGTCTTTCAACCCGTTCAAAGAGAGCTGAGCCAAAAATTCTGCCCGGTCAATGGGAGTCTCGGATTCGAGCGCCTGTTTGAGAGAAACAGCGAGAGCATAATAGCCTGAAAGTTTTCTTGACTTATATTCGATCTCCCATTTCATCTCCTCCGTTGCGGGCCAGAAGCAGAAATTGAGGGTATCCAACACAAGAAGATAAGAGACCGTCTTCTCACCCCCGTCGTAGAAGTGGTAAAGACTTTCCCAGGGAGGCAACTGTATCTTTTTTTCAACCAGGCTTTTGGAGAAACGGACCAGGGCCTGCTCTTCAATCTGTACCTGAAGACTCTCTGCTGCCACCTTCTGCGCTGTTTCAAGGACTACAAACATGGCTGAAAATATATCTGGCTTAGGTAATATTACCTATTCAAGCAATATCTGCTTTTCTCGAAATTGATGGGATTCGCGTCACGTCTTG
>JASFEQ010000442.1:0-3617 GCA_050124735.1 Desulfobacteraceae bacterium
GGACTTTAATTCCTCTGCGTCTATTTCTTCTCCTTTGCCAAGTGGTCCTAACTCCTTCACCTTCTTGCCAAAATCATTAATAACTTCGGTCAAAAGGATTCCTTCACCGGAAGACATAAATTCGATCCTTAGTCTTTCCGGGTTCAGCCCTATGTGTTCCATTATTTTTCTACATAGAAGCACCATGTTCAGTGCGTCGTAATTTCCCTGGGTGATATAATTACATTCATTAAGACGGCAACCACCAATAAACACCCCGTCCATCCCATTTAAGAAAGCTCTGAGAACAAACGCCAAGTCTATTCTACCTGAACACATGACGCGAATAAGCCTACTTTCAGTCGAATATTGCAGTCTGGAAACTCCAGCCATGTCAGCAGCGCCGTACGCTCACCAATGGCATACGAAACCTAATATTCTCGGTTTAAATTTAAGTGCTTTGCTCATTCGCGTTAACCTCGTTTATTATCCCGGCTATGTTCATTCGTATACTTTTACACATCTCCAATCGCCGCATCCATTTGTTGCATGATCTCTTCCTCTGGAACCGCCGCATCAATTTGGCTCAGGAGCTCTTCATCAGTAAAATGCTTTAGAAAAATAGCCCCTGTTGGACACTTTGCGTTGCAGAGACCATCTCCTTTACAGAGAACGGGATTAACCACAGCCTTTTCCCCCTGTTTTGTCTTACGAAATTCTATGGCACCATAACTACAGGCTGAGATACATGCCCCACACCCTATACATTTCCCTTCGTCCACATCGCAAACAGAACCTGAGACTGTGACTATATCACGTGAGAGAAGGGTTAAGGCCTGACCTGCAGCGCCATAGGCCTGGTTAATGGTTTCCGATATATGCTTGGGATAGTGAGCTGTCCCACACAGGAAAACGCCTTCTGTAGCAAACTCAACAGGTCTTAATTTGACATGGGCTTCTTTGAAAAAATCATCCGGTCCCAAAGAGACTTTGAATAATTTGGATATTTCATGACATGTTGCTGAAGGAATGACGGCAGCAGCCAAAGCAATTATATCCGCATCTATAGTAAGCTTCTGACCCAAAATATAATCTGGCAAGGTAACCCTTAGTACGGGCTTACCCTCCTCTTCAACTGCTTCCACCTGGGGCTTGTCATCCGGCTCGTAGCGGATGAACTTTACATCTTTATCTGCGGCTTCCCGGTAATAATCCTCCTTAAACCCATAGGTTCTCATATCTCGAAAGAGGATGTAGATATCCATCTCCGGGTTTAACTCTTTCAGCTTCAAGGCGTTCTTTACAGAATGGCTACAACATACCCGGCTGCAATAATTTCTGTCTTCATTTCTGCAGCCTACGCACTGGATCATCACAAGACTTTCTGCATTAACGACCTTTTCGTCTCCTTTGGCGATTCGCTCCCCCAGCTCAATATTGGTGAATACCCTGTCATCTTCCCCGTAAAGGTATTCGGTGGGTTTATATTCTTCAGCACCTACAGCGATGACGGCTGCCCCATGCTTTATCTCTGCCATCCCTCTTTCGGAGTTCACCTTGGTTACGAAATTTCCCACATAACCGGTCGCCTCTGTGATGATGGCATCCGTATATACGTGTATTAAGGGGTGCTTATAAACCTTGCTCACGAAATCACGCAAATAGGCCTGAACATCCAGCCCTTCCAGGGTGAAATGGATTCTTCTTGCCGTTCCCCCCAGTTCTGTATCCTTTTCCACCAGGTGAACCTCATGTCCCTGGTTGGCTATGGAGAGAGCACACGTCATGCCGGCTATCCCTCCACCAACCACTAACGCCCTTTTGTCGACTGGCAGATCAATTTCCTGCAATGGCTCCAAATGGCAGGCTCGTGCTACCGACATCCGGGTTATGTCCTTTGCCTTTTCGGTGGCATCTTCCTTTTCTTTAGAGTGGACCCATGAGCAGTGTTCCCTAATATTCGCCATTTCGTAGAAATATTGATTAATTCCCGCCTCCCGAAGGGTGTCCCGAAATAACGGTTCAAGGGTCCTGGGGCTACAGGCAGCCACAACCACGCGATTGAGCCCTTTTTCCTCTATCATGTCTGTTATTTCTTTGGCGCAATTCGTGGCACATGAAAACAGCTGTTCCTGAGCGTAGACAACATTGGGTAAGGTTAAGGCATATTCGACTGTGGAAGGGACATCCACCACTCTTCCGATATTCGCCCCACAATGACAAACAAAGACCCCTACCCTTGGCTCCTCTTCGGAGACATCCCTTTCCGGCGGATACATCCTTTCTCTGGTCAGCTTCCCTCGTCTGTAGTCAAGGAGTTCACCACACTGAGAGCCGGCTCCGCTGGCGGTAAAAACCGTCTCGGGGATATCCATAGGACCCTGGAAGGCGCCGCTTACGAAGATCCCAGGCCTGGTGGTCTCCATGGGATTGGTAGAAGTGGCTTCACAGAATCCGTGTGGATCGAGCTCGATGCCGAACTTCTGTGCCAAGTCCTCATACTCAGCAGGAGGATTCAATCCAACGGATAAGACCACCATATCGAATTCTTCTTCCTTTACGCCCTCCTCGGGAGTAGAGTATCTTATGGTCACATTCTTGGTTTCCGGGATCTCTTTTCCTATGGATACGTAGCTTCTTATAAATCGAACCCCGGAAAGGTTCTCTGCCCTCTGGTAGTATCGCTCGAAATCCTTGCCAAAGGCCCGAATATCGTTATGGAATATGGTACACTCTGCCTCTGCGTCATGATCTTTTGTCAAAATCACCTGTTTCTGGGTATAGGTGCAGCATACGCTTGAACAATAGCTGTTACCTCCCTCTATAACCTGTCTGGAACCGACGCATTGAATCCAGGCTATTTTATGGGGATGCTTGTTGTCGGAAGCACGCAGTATCTCACCTTCGTGTGGCCCGGTGGCGCATAATAGCCGTTCAAAGTCCATACTGGTTACCACGTTCTCCATCTTTCCGTAGCCATATTCATCCCTCAGCTTAGGATCAAATGGCTCAATGCCAGGAGACAGAATGATCGCTCCTACTTTTATTTCTATCTTCTCCGGCTTTTGCTCCAGATCGATGGCTTCGTTTTTACAGACGCTTTCGCAAATCGTACATTTTTTCTCTTTAAGGTAAAGGCAGGTATCAGGGTCTACATAAGTGACAAGAGGAACGGCTTGAGAGAAGTATATATGAATGGCTTTATTGGACGATAGGTCTTGATTATATGGATCAGGGACATTAACCGGGCAGTACTCCACACAGGTGGTACAACCCGTGCAATTGTCCTCTATAATGTATCTGGGCTTCTTGATGAGGCTGACCTGGAAGTCTCCTGCTTCCCCTTCTACACTGTCAACTTCCGTTAAGGTCAGGATCTCTATGTTAGGATGCCGGCCGACCTCGACCAGTTTAGGGGAGAGTATTCACATGGAGCAGTCATTGGTGGGAAAGGTCTTGTCGAGCTGGGCCATATGGCCGCCAATGGCGGGTGATTTATCAACTAAGTACACCCTAAAACCAGCAGTGGCAAGATCAAGAGAGGCCTGAATACCGCTGATCCCACCACCCACAACCATGACGTCTCCAAAATTACTGTCTCCATCAGTTTTACGTAGTTGCTGAATTTTTTCTTTTAG
>JASFEQ010000443.1:0-3616 GCA_050124735.1 Desulfobacteraceae bacterium
GCCCACATGATCGAAGTGTGCATGGAGTATCAGAAATTTTCTGATTCGATCCTCTTTGATACCAAACTCACTGATTTGTTGGAGAACACTAGGGAGGATGTAGCTCAATCCTCCGCTGATGATCATTGATTCATCTTGGCTCTCCAGCAAATAGACACCGGACTCCTCGCAACCCAGATACCACAAATGCTCTCCGATTTTTCCCGGTTTTCGTATTCTCATGCCTCAGCTCCATTTGGTGTCTCACAGCGAGAACCCCCAAATAACGACGAATGGAGATTCAATAGGAGAATTAGGTGAGGAAACTTCAATTAGCGCTCAAGGATTATCGCAGCGACGTTTAAGAAATGAGCGGATTCCATTGTTAGATCCCGGGTACTAATCATGTTGTCATTTCTGTCTCGCGCCTTACAGCCTCCTCAAATTCCCCGAAAAACGCGTCCTTCTCTTTCCAGTCTGGACCGAAACTCCTCTCAAAATACGCTCCGAGCCGGTCAAAAAATTTCACCCAAATGGCTTTTCCTCTTCCCAAAACCACATCTTCAAGAAATTCCTTGAGATCAGATAACTTCTCCTTCGGCAAGAAAGTGACAGCGCCAAGTTTCATGGATTTCTTCAACGCCTCAGGCGTCAATGCATGGGCCGTGAGCATAACGGTGGGTATCCCTTTATCTACAGACCTTTTCAGAAGTTCAAAGCCATTAACCCCCATGATGTCCAGGATAGCGATATCGATGGTATAGCCCCTCAGATACTCCAGGGCCTCTTCGTAGCTCTTCGCCTTGTACACCAGACACACGTCCAGGATTTCACCCACGGTTTCCAGCACATCGGGCTCGTCATCCACAACCAAAATGATCTTGTCTTCCAAGGGGCTTTTGGGACTCATACTTCCTTAACCTCCTGTTGTGAAGAATGGAGTGACGGAGCACTGGCCCGCCCGCCTCGCCTGAGCGAGCAGGCTCGCGATGGCGGGCAGGAGCAATGGAATGATGGAACAAGAAAGAAGTTGGGTACCAACCTCTTTTACAGTACTCCAACACTCCATGTTGTTTTGATCACAGTGGAATGTTTCCGTGTTTTTTCCACGCCCTCGGTTCTTGCTCCTTGTCTTCTAGCATAATCAAAGCCTTGATGATCATGCGTCGGGTATCCTCAGGCCTGATGACCGCATCTATATATTGTTTAGATGCCGCAAAGTAGGGAGAGCAGAACTTCTCTTCATACTCCCTAATCTTTTCGTGGCGTAGCGCATCAGGATCCTTTGCTTCAGACAGCTCCTTTCGATACAGGATATTGACCGCAGGTTCTGCACCCATCATGGCAAACTCCGCCGTGGGCCACGCAAAAAATTGATCTGCTCCCGTTTCGTGGCAGCACATGGCCGGGATGGCGCCCCCATAGCTCTTGCGGATAACCACACTCACCTTGGGCACCGTGGACTCAGAATAGGCATAAAGCATTTTGGCACCATGACGAATGATTCCCCTGTACTCCTGTTGTGTTCCGGGCAAGTACCCTGGTACGTCCACGAGGGTGACAATGGGGATGTTGAAGGAGTCGCAAAAACGAATAAACCTGCCTGCCTTATCTGCTGCATCGATATCAATGGTCCCTGCCAAAACACGGGTCTGATTGGCCACAACGCCCACCGCCCTTCCTCCCATGCGTGCAAAACAGATGATCATATTTGTGGCGAACCGAGGTTGAACCTCCATGTAATCGCCGTTGTCCACGATTTCAGTAATGACCTCGTGCATATCATAGGATTTATTGGGCAGGATCGGAACGATTTCCCTCAAACGCGGCACCCTCCTGTCCATCTCATCGCCTGCCTCCACCACAGGAGGTTTTTCCCGGTTGTTGGACGGTAGGTAGGAGAGCAGTCTTTTTATAATGGACAAGCATCCTTCATCGTTCTTGGCTGAAAAGTGGACCACGCCCGATTTCTGTGTATGAACTCTAGTGCCCCCTAACTCTTCAAAAGACACCTCTTCACCCGTCACATCCTTAATGACACCGGGGCCCGTAATAAACATCTGGCTGGTCTTTTCAACCTGGATAATAAAATCAGTCAGGGCTGGAGAGTAGACACTGCCACCCGTACATGCGCCCATGATTGCAGAGATCTGCGGGATCACCCCTGAGCATTGGGTATTCTCCCAGAACATCCTGCCATAGCCTGCCTCATTCTCAATGCCATCCTGAAGCCTTCCTCCTCCCGATTCGTAAAGCCCCACCACCGGCGCCCCCGTATTGCGAGCCATCCTCAAAACATAATTGATTTTCTCACCATGGGCCCGGCCACAAGAGCCGCCGAAGACCGTCACGTCCTGGGAAAAGAGGAACGCGCGCCGGCCATCGATCTGCCCGTAACCCGTTATCACCCCGTCTCCCAAGATCTTTTTGTCTTGCATATCAAAGTCAAAGGTTTGGGTCTCTGCAAGCATGTTGATCTCGACAAATGTCCCGGGATCCACAAGGGCTGTAACCCGCTCCCTGGCCGTCATCTTCTCTTTTCGGCGTTCCTTTTCCTGCTTTTCAGGTCCTCCGCTGATGCGGGCCTTTTCCTCCATCTCGTCCAACTTCTTAACGAGAGTGTCCCATGACTTATTCTGACTCATACGACCTCATCAAGGCTAAAGGTTTTTATCTCCCTTTCCTGATCGCAACAAAATTAGACCATCGAATAACCCCCATTGACGCTTATAATTTGCCCTGTTATCCAGTTCGAGAGATGGGAGCAAAGCAGCAGAATCATGGGTGCCACATCTTCTGGAGTACCTAATCTTCCCACGGGATAGTTTTTAACGATCTTTTCCCTGTATTTATCGATGTGCCCCGCAGGATAATGGGCAGTATCCACAACACCCACCGATACACAGTTGAGAGTGATGTTGTGTCGACCCACTTCCTTTGCCACAGATTTGACCAGTGCCCCTTGACCGGCCCTTGGAGCGGCCACCAGAGAAAGGCCTGATTCCCCGATCCTGCTGGAATCACCCATAACGCTCACGATTTTTCCGTATCCATTCTCTATCATGAAAGGGAGAACAGCATGCGTCGTATTGAGCATGCCATAGAGGAGGACGTCCACTGTATTCTTCCAGTCATCTGGTCTCGTCTCCACAAACCTTTTTAGACTTCCTATTCCTGCCATGTATACCATGATGTCAAGCCGACCAAAATGGTCCTTAACTTTCGTCACACTTTCTTTAACTTCGTTATAGTTTCGCACATCTGTCTTCAAAAATATGCCATCCCCTCCAGCGCCAGAGATTTCAGTGGCCATGGCCTCCCCCTTTTCCACATTAATATCGGAAAAGGCCACCTTTGCACCCTCCTTGACCAGGTCAAGGCATACGGCGCGGCCAATTTCATTGGTCGCCCCCGTCAAAAATGCAACCCTATCTTTGAGTCCTAGATCCATCGACTGCCCTCCTATCCTCTATATTCATGCCATATTAACCAAACTATCTTAGAACTTACACCCTGCCCCTTTAAAGGACTGGGGTTATACAGATGCCAGAGAATGAAGTCTTTCCTCGTCATCCAGTTGCAAGCGCTCAAGGGTCTCGGGTAAAGGTTTGCCGTCTCTATCCAATCCGCTTAATTC
>JASFEQ010000444.1:0-3588 GCA_050124735.1 Desulfobacteraceae bacterium
ACCTTTTTCTGATTAACCGCAGACCTGCGCAGACACTCATTGACACTGTATGAGCAGATGCCTAAAATTCCCGCGGAGCAGGGTTCAACCCCGTGCGGCGGGGTTGAACAACGGGAGGTGGGCTTTTGAGTAAACAAAAATCTTTTTTTTTGTTTCCTCTTAGCCCACTTCCCTTAATTTAAGGCGATCCTCAATTTCCACTATCACCTAAATCTATTCTTGTTAAGGGAGACTTGTGTCTGCGTGAGTCTGCGGTTAATTAATAATTGCTCTTGCTCAACGCTGCTTTTGTTCGGGAAATCTCAGAAAAAGCGAGAAGATGACACCTGCAAAAATGACCACACCAACGGCGAAGATACCCAGAGAAAAGGAGCCCGAATCGCCGGCAATGCCAATTCCGATGGGAATGGCCCCTGCTCCGAAGAGAAATGCGATGGGAATGGAGAGGGAGACAGCCAAATTCCGAATGGATGGGGGCCCGATGAGGGCCAAGGCGGCAAAGCCTGCGGGAAAAAAGGAGACAGCCAAGGCGGATTGTATGAAGATGACGACCATCATCCAATAGCCGTGGGCTATTCCCAGCATGACTGTGGTAAGACCGGTGAACAAGAAGATGCCAGTTAGGGTCCGTCTTGGACCTAACCGATCCACAGCCCATCCCGCAATGAAAGCCATACCTAGACCTGAGATTCTGGAAAGCGCAATCAGTGTATTGGCATGGTTTTGGTCCATAGCTCGCTCAGTTACGAGATAGAGGGGAAGCATGGCGAATATACCCATAGAAGCGGCGACGGCTAGGCAGAAGAGGACCACCAAGATCCTGAAATTGGAGTCAGCGAGAAGGGCCCTAAAGGATCTAAGGCTAGGGGCCTCACCAGGGAATTCTCCGCCTCTTCCAAATCGTGTGAACACCAAGCCAACGAAGAGTGAGGCTCCTCCCAGGAGGGCGATAACGCCACGCCAAGAAAACCATCCCAGAAAGACCTCAGCCACCAGAGGTGCCACGACAAAGCTCAAATTGGGAGCCAGTTCGTGAATAGCAAGTGCCTTGCCCCAGTGTCTTAAAGCAACCATGGAAGTGAGGGTTGCAATACCCGAGGGAAGATAGAGACCTGCCCCCATTCCCAGAAAGATGAGACCCAGCCGAATACCCCACAAGCTATGGCTAAAAGAAACCCCCAGAAGTGCCATACCCAGAGCCGTGGAGGAAAGGATAATGGTCTTTCTATGAGTCAATCGGGAAGAGAAATATCCAGAGCCCAAAAGAGCCGGGAGGAATCCGAGGGAAATTAACAGAAAAAGCGATCCTGCTTCTCCATGGCCTATGCCTAGGTCCTTTTCCACTGTGGGCAATAAGGGAGCCAGGATGATCCTGGCCATAAAGTTGAGGAAAAAGATCAAAGCCAACAATAAGAGGGGCCTGGAATGTGCGAGAAGGGCGTCAGAGTTCTCGTCTTGGCCAACACTAGGATCTCTTCCTTGATTCGGGATATCCGTCAACGTAAGTGTCCCCTTTGCAAAGTCCTTCCAAATGATGCCACACCGAAATGCAGCTTCTTATCAGAAGAAAAAGATGAAAACAAATTCATTTTAGATTCAACGCCCTTATGTTGACTTATTTGCAACAGAATATTAAATTGAAAACACCGTGTGGGCAAGCAGACGCAGGATTTGTTCAAGAATCATGGGGTAAAGATTTCGAATAGATCCAAAAGCTTTGGGATTCGGAGGATTTTTTAAGTAATGAATCGGTATATAAGGGCCCTGCGAGCTCCCTTCCTGGCCGCGTCCATTGTCCCCGTAATCATAGGTTCCGCCCTCGCCTTTACATACAAGACCTTTTCGTTCCCCTTGTTTTTGATCGTTCTGCTGGGCGTGACTGCCTTGCACCTGGGTTCGAACCTCATCAACGATTATTACGACGCCAGAGGGAGTGATCCCATTAACATACGCTTAACCCCCTTCAGTGGTGGAAGCCGTGTCATACAAAACGAAGAAATCGCCCCAACCGTCATCCTTCTTATGGCCATAAGCTTTTTTGTCATTGCCCTGTTTACGGGTATCTGGTTGGCCCACATGGGAAGGCCTCTTGCGATTTTCATCGGTCTTTTGGGCCTTGTCGCGGGATGGGCCTATTCATCCCCACCACTCCAATTGATGTCGCGAGGGGCCGGTGAGCTGATCATTTTTTTGGCTTTCGGTCCACTGATTACGCTAGGGACATACTACGTCATGTCAGGTCATTTGAGCTGGCAGGCCTTTGCGATCGGTATACCACAGGGCTTTTTGATCGGAGAGGTGATCTGGATAAATCAGTTCCCAGACTTTCAGGCTGATCAACAGGCGGGTAAAAAGAACCTGGTTGTTCGGTTGGGACCCCGTATATCCAGATATCTCTATTGTGTTTTTATGTTGTCTGCATTTATCATCGTCATCCTTCTGGTCGGCATTCCCGGGATATCCTACCTGGCCATGCTTGGCCTCATTGCTTTCCCCCTCGCACTAAAGGCCATGAGAATCTTGTGGCGAGAGTATCTCTCTCACGAGGCGTTGATTCCGGCACAGGCCCTCACAGTCCAGACACTCATAGCCCAGGGCCTGCTTCTCTCCCTTGGTCTCGTTTTGAGTCGTTTTATCCATGTCTAGGGTCATGTTCGCTGCTTTTCACCCCCCTTGCCTGCGGGAGGACGGGCTGCGGAGGATGGCATAGCGGGCAGGTCACATCGCCCTCAGCGAGTCGTAGGTTTAACGAGCTGGAGTCCAGGGCGGTCCATCATCACGGGGGTCTCAATCAAAGTGTCCACAACCAAAAGGCAGTTATGTCAGTAGCACACACAAATCCCCAAAAGCGTTTTACTCGAAAGAGGCTGGCCATCATTAGTTTGGGCCTGTTGTTCCTAGCCGGCCTTTTCCTGTGTGCTGCATTGGGCCTTTTCTACATAACGCCTGCGGAAAAACAGGGCAAGAACCAGTTGGTTATCGTCAAAGAGGGCCTCAGCCTAAAAGAGGTGGCAGGGGAACTGGATAGAAAAAAAATCATAACAAGCAAAGTCCTTTTTGAACTTTGGGCGGAACTCTTGGGTTATAGCCGGAAAATCAAGGCCGGAGAGTATGAACTGGGTGGCCATATGGCGCCCAAGAGGATCCTGGAGAAGCTGATCAAAGGAAAGGTCATTACATATCCCGTCACTGTCCCTGAAGGATTCACAGCAGCACAAATTTCTGAACTACTGCATGAAGGGGGTCTGATCAATAAAGAAAGATTCTTGTCACTCATTAATGATCCCACCCTTTTAAAGCACCATGGCATATCCGCCCCGAGCCTGGAGGGATATCTGTATCCAGAGACTTACCATTTTGCGCGGGGGATATCCGCTCGGTCCACCATTGATGCCATGGTTGGACGCTTCTGGCAGGTGGTGAGTCCGTTGAAAGGACGGATGGATAGGGTTGGCATGAAATTGCCAGAACTTATCACACTGGCCTCCATCGTGGAAAAGGAGACGGGACTTGCTGAAGAAAGACCGACCATTGCATCCGTTTTCTTGAACCGTCTCAAGAAAGGCATGCGCCTTGAAAGCGATCCCA
>JASFEQ010000445.1:0-3561 GCA_050124735.1 Desulfobacteraceae bacterium
TTTTGGTCTTCAGGAATACAAGCATCATCGTAAGAAAGGACAACCACATATTTGCCGAAATCCCCTTGAAAATCTCCAAAAAGAGACTCGGGGAAGAAAAGTTAAAAAGCAGGCCTGCTAAGGTAGCCTATTTTGTGATTGAAACAAAAGGTCACCGAATTCTTCTATCTGACAGCGAGACGCTTGATTTGGTCAAGGGTGACCAACTGAAAATTGTGGACATTCTTCCATCATTCCCTACCGAATCGGGAATCACGGTCAACTTCAAGGGATTTGTTGGAGATTGGAAGAACAATACGGGGGAGGACAGGGGATATGTCATCGATACGGGAGCAAACCTTATCAAACGGTATTCCCTGAACAAGAAGGGGGAATTGTACACGATCATCGCCTCTAAGGGAGATAATGTCATAGGTCGGATGACAATCAGGCTTACCCCGCCGCGGATGGATTACCTGATCTTGAAAATAAACAATTACAGGCACGTTTATCTAAGACCAGAGGATGCTGTCTCCTTATCAAAGAAGGACAAAATATGTCTGCAAGAGGTACAGACAAACCTTCACAATAAGGGAGGCATTCACTTGAGCATCAACGGTCATAAGATCAAACTTGGAGAGATCAAAGGGTTAGAGGAGTTGTGTGGAGCTTCAGCTTACCTGAAGCATCAGGCAAAGGTTTCCAAAGGTCCCCTTGTCCTGGGCAGGGTATTTATCAATATGAATTAGATCTTCGTTGACCGTCCACTTAAGACGCTGCATACTCCAAGCTCAGCAGGTCATTCCATGGATCAGACTTCTTGACCGTTACCAGGATCTGCTGCCCCTCAAAGAATTCCTGGCCATTATCTCGCTTCATTTCCGCTACGAGCAAAAAATCGGTTAGAAGGATTCGGCATCTGCCTCTAAGAACATCGAGGACCAGGGCAGAGAATTTCTCTTCCTTGTGTTGGAGGAGGTACCTCTGTATCCAGTATCGGATGCGGTTCCGTTTCACCCTCCCAAGATCCCTCAATATGGGCCCTACAGAGATCCTGATATCTTCCAGCTCTTCTTTATCATAAATAGGAGAACCGTCTATCAGATAACCCCTAATCTGACGCTGAACCACGAGATCCAGATATCGTCTTATGGGTGAACTCGCGTTTGTATACACATCCAGCCCTAACCCGGTGTGGCATCTGGGTTCTGTATCAATCATGAGTGGATTGAGCTTACGTCGCTGCTTGAAAACAAAATAGAGATAACCCGCCTCATTTATGGACAACCTCTCACTCGGTCCTTCTTGGCCTCTATAAAGGACCGGGATTTTATTATCCCTGCAAAACCTGGCTGCCAGCCAGTTGTAAAAAATCATAAATTCGGCCACCATCATCCGGGAGGGCGTATTCTGTTCCACCATTTCCAAAGAGAGAGAGGAATTGGGATAGAATCTCACGTAAAGTTCAGGGAGCGAAAGGGTCAGAGAGCCCAAGTCGATTCGCTTTTGACGCATGAATTGGCTAAGTTGATGTGCCTCTTCCAGTAAGCTCTCCTTCATATAGATTTCATTGACCTGATCATAGGTTAACTGCCGCTTGACGTTTACAAGGCTGAGCGCGAATCGGTAGTCAAGAAGATTGCCGCTCTTGTCTAAACGAGAAATCAGGGAGATGGCATGTCGGTCACAACCCTCTCTCAAGCTCAAGGTACCCTGAGATAGATTTTGGGGTATCATGGGAATATGGCGGCGAGGGAGATATAAGGAAGAGCCCCTCTGTAATGCCTCCCCGTCGAGGAGACTATTGGGGGAGATGACTTGGGCCACGTCACTGATATGTATGCCGAGCAAAATGGAATCGGATTTGATTTCTATGCTCAATGCATCATCAAAGTCTCTTGTGAGGGGACCATCGATGGTAAAGGTATGAAGATGTCTCAAGTCCTCGCGCTTGGGCTCTTTGAACGCCACCCCGACAAGTTCATCGGACAAATCTAACACCTCTTGGCTGAAAGAGGTCCTAATATCAAGTCGAAAGAGGTCAAGGTTCTCATCCTCTTCCCAGACCCCAAGTTTTACAAGCAACTTTCTGGCCCGCTGAACATCTGATATCCCTGTTCGCAAGAGCAGCTCCTTGCCGTATTTGAAGTTTGGGGCCTCATTGCCGTACAGTGCCAGTTCCACAAGGAGGTCGATAATCTCCTCTTTGCATGAAGGATCGTGGACCACCCTGTTTTGTAGAATCTCTATGAGCCAGGCACTTCCCTCCCTAAGTCTTTCCTCCCTTCGAGCCTCCTCCTTTTTCTGCTTGATTATTTGGTCGACCATCTCTTCAGAATGGGGGAGGAAGCGACCATCCTTCATTTTGAAATAGAGTCTATCTTCGAATAGGGCTCGCACCAATGCGGAGATGTGATCGTCGGTGACCATCTCCCCAAAGCAGAGCTGAGCAAGATATTCATAGTCAAAACTTTGCTCCTCTTCCCTCACCAATTCCCAGAGTTCTTTGACCTGCACCTCTTCCCTGAGCCTCCTTCTCAGTTCCTCCGTTTGCTTCAATCTGCTTAGTAGCTCTTCCCTCGGACCCAGGGTGCCCATCGAGGCTTTTGAAATGAGAAGCGCCCTTTTTGGGGAAAGGTTTACCTGGCGATTGAAGGGGGTTAACAGGTGTAGCCTATTCCCTTTATCCTGCAGACATAGGGTGCAGATAAAGCGTCCCTGATCAATATACTCGACGATTTTTCCCTCATTCATGGTCGCGGCTTTGACCTCTCTCTTTTTGGGAGATAATGGGTCTGCCTCGGCAGATCGGACAGATGAGCAAAACGGATCATAAGTCCTCCGGGCCAATAAAAAAATTAGTAACAATTGAGCAAAGTGATGTCAATAACAAGTGGCAATGAACGCACAGGAAGTACCATAACATTCATTGTCGGTTTGGATGCCCGTCTAAAGAACCCAAATCTACCGTCAAATTCATGGTTCACTACGCCAACCAGTTGGTTGTCTGGGATTCCAGATCACCAGCAAGGGATTAGATGCCCTTCGGCTTTGCTCAGAGCCATGAGTCCTTCGACTTTGCTCAGGACCGTGAGCCTGTCGAACGGCTTGTCGAATGGCAGATGATGCCTTGAAGGTGGATCAGGGAAGAACGATTATTCTTGACTTAGAGGGCTCTTTGTCGTTTCATGGGTGATCCTCTATGCATGGTTGTCCTTCTAGAGAAGCGTCTGCACATATGACTTAACTGTAATAGGTAAGGAAATAGACATGGAACATACCATAGAGACTGCTGATGTGAGCGAAGAGCGAAAAAAGATGGCCAAGGAAATTGAGCTCGTGTTCGAAAGGTTTTACAAGGGAAAGACCGCCTACTCACAAGGACAATTTTACAAAAACGAGTTTTACTTAAGAACAGATTACGCCCTCGTCGTTTTAAGCAGCAAGAATGATATCTTGGTCAGTTTTGCTGATCATACGCGCCCAAGTTATGCAGCCTTGTTCACCTTACTCTTAGACGACATTGAGGATACCAATCTTTTCATCTGCGAAGACTATAGTACTGACAAGCATGGAAGCATG
>JASFEQ010000446.1:0-3555 GCA_050124735.1 Desulfobacteraceae bacterium
ACTGTCAGTCCTTAAACAACAAAATCCCTTGCGCGGGATTTTATGAAGCGCCTCCCGAATGCTATCGGGAGGCTTAGAGGCCCCCATGGCCAAAGCCTGACAGTTTTTCAAAGACGTAAATTGATACGATGGAACAAATGGGATGTGCTGAACAGATCACAGGCCTTGGTCAAGGTGCTATGCCGTGAAAATTCCCTCTTTCATTAGGAAATCAATTCCCATAATGCTTATTCTCCTACTTGCCGCGACTGCCCTTGCCGAGTCTGGTAAAGGAGAAGCCGATATTTCGGATGAAAAATGGAAAAATTGGATCGGCAAGAAGGTGGATGTGGACTACGTGGCCTGTGACCATAAGGGATGTCTGCTGGTGCGAAGCGCAAGGCTGGAGGAAGTGACCGACAAAGCGATTGTAGTCATTTTAAGGGGATCCAAATTCTATATCCCGAAATACATGATAAAGCGTGTGGCACTGTCAAAGGTGCAAGGTCAGAAGTTGAAATCAGATTAAAGAGTTTGCGAAAGGAGGAAAGTGAAGATGGTCATCGATGTGTACAACCATCACATATCAAAATCGGTTGAGAAGATAATCGCCAAAGCAAAATATTATGGTGAAGGAAAGGAATTCCCCTATCCTCCACAAAATGCAGATCCTGAAGTTCGACTGGGGATTATGGAAAAGTACGGTGTTGATATGCAGGCTTTGAGTCAAACAACACCGATCCTGCTGGGCCTCAGTGATGAGGATGCCACCGAACTCTGTCGTTTGTCTAATCAGGATAACTTTGCCCTTTGCAGGGCATACCCAGACAAATTCGTCAATATCTGCATCTTTCATCTTCCGGACATGAAGGGGACTATGGAGGAGCTGGACCATGCCATCAATGAGTTGGATTGCCGCGGCGTGACGATCGCGTCAAGTCAAAATGGGAAGGGATTGGATTCGCCGGAGTTCTTCCCCTTCTATGAAAAGGTAGTGGAAAACGACTTGCCCATTCTTATCCATGGCACCCATTGGGAGTGTTCCCCTCTGATGGATATGGAAAATGCATGGCGATTTCTCCACGTGTTTGGATGGGACTATGACGGCACGCAGGCCTTGTGGCGACTTATCTTTGGGGGGGTTATCGATCGTTTTCCCACCATGAAGATCGTCACCCACCATCTGGGTAATTATTTCCCCTTCTTTGTC
The DNA here is from genome assembly GCA_050124735.1 of Desulfobacteraceae bacterium. Classification (GTDB taxonomy): domain Bacteria; phylum Desulfobacterota; class DSM-4660; order Desulfatiglandales; family HGW-15; genus JASFEQ01. Next base: position 1,190 of record JASFEQ010000446.1, read on the forward strand.
CGAAGAATCGAGACAAATGTGGGCAAATTTCTAAGCGACAAACTCCCTAGGCATATATCTGAGTATTATGGAAATATATATGGGGATACGGCCGTGGATGGAACGTTGGGGGCGTTTATGTGTGGGTATGCCTTTTTCGGTTCTGAGCGGATGCTCTATGGCTCCGATTATCCCTTTGGACCTGAGGCTGGAGAGGATTTTGTTGGAGAGAATCTCAAGGGCGTAAACACAATGCCCATCCCACCGGAAGAGAAGGAAAAGATTTTAGCCGGAAATGCGAAGAAAATGCTGAAGATAGATTGATTGGTTAATGGATGGAAAGCTAGGAGGCTGGAAAGCTCAAGGCCTCATAGCCTTACAGCCTCCCAGCTTAAGGCATCATGGTTATTTAGCGCAGTTTGTGAACCCATTATTAATTGGCCATAGGAGACTGAAATGAAAAAGATTGATTTTGAAGCCCATTTTTTTACAGAGGAATACCTTAAAGGCCTTCATGAAAATAAGGGATATCCGCGGGTCGTGGAGGACGAGAAAACAAAGGGCCGTCGGTTATGGCATACGGCTGATGTGGGGCAGCCCTACGGAGAGTTGCTTTTAAACACCCTTCTTGACCTGGAGAAGCAAAGGTTAAAGAAGATGGATGAATGCGGCATTGATATACAGGTGCTCAGTCTTTCCGCACCGGGCATAGAGCGACTGGCCCCAGATGTGGGGACAGATCTAGCCAAAAAGACGAACAATGTGCTCTCAGAGGTCATCAAGAAATTCCCAGATAGGTTCATGGGTTTTGCTGCGCTTGCGCCCAACAATCCGGGAGAAGCTGCTGATGAGTTAAAGCGTACCGTGGAGGAACTTGGCTTCAAAGGATGGAATACGCATTCAAATTTTGGTGATACCTATCTTGATGACCAGCCATATTGGCCCATACTGCAGAGAGCGGAAGAACTGGATGTGCCCATCTATCTGCATCCCACGGTTCCAGCCTTCCCTCAGATAAGAACCTACGGGTTTACGCTTGCCGGGGCAGGTTTCGGGTTTGGGTTTGAGGCGGCCATGTGCATGATGCGTCTCATTCTTAGCGGCGTTTTTGACAAGTATCCAAGACTGAAAATTATCCTTGGACATCTCGGAGAAGCCCTGCCGTTTCTTCTAAAGCGAATAGATTGGGCCTATGTGAGATCCTTCGATCCTTCAGCACGCCCTGAGTTGGCCAAAAAACCGAGTGAGTATCTCAAAAACAATGTCTTTGTGACAACGAGCGGCAACTATTATGAGCCCGCCTTCACATGTACGAAGGAGGCCCTTGGTCTGGAAAGAATCCTTCTCGGCACGGACTACCCCTATGAGGATCCGAGAGAATGCCTGGAGTTTTTAGAAGGGCTCCCTCTATCACAGGAAGAGAAAGATAAGATTTACGGGTCCAACGCCAGGCAGATTGGTATCAAGGTCTAAAGTTTATTCCGCTTTGCAGAACCTGGTCCTTTGTGCCAGGTCAGATGTATTCGACTACGTCTTGGCCGATAAAATGTGTTTTAAGTGATCTAAAGTCAAGGTGCTCGCCTTCGGCGAGTTCGATTTTGAAACCGAAAAAGACCTCATTCACTTTAGGCACTCTAAAGGCGATAGCGTAAAGAAGCCACTTTGAGGGGCAAATCAAAGTCTGGTGCTCTGGGCCAGGAATATTTAATTGTAATCCTTTTTCCCCGGATGGGACTCCATAGGTATTTGATGCACCCCGAGGGAGAAACCATATAGAGGCAATTCAGTGCAGCAGGTTACAGATTTTTTATTAACCAAATAAAATTGAAGGAGGTATGGGCAATGAAAAAAACTTTTGTAGGCGTTGTACTCGTACTATTTATTTTCACGATCGCGCTAACAGTGCCACTCTCTGGTTCTGCGTTTGCATACAGCAAAGAAAAGCCGATGGTATTCAAGTGTGCCATTGATAACCCACCATTTGATGTGAAGGCCCGGACCATCAAACGCATGGGGGATATGATTACGGAGAGGTCAAACGGAAGGATTGTATTCAAGTATTTCTATGGGGCCTCCCTGATTAAGAAGCCGGCATTCGTCGATGGCGTCTCAAAAGGCATTGCGGACATCTCGACCGGACCCATCTCTTTTGTGACAGGGAAAATACCCGCTTTGAGCCCCTTTGAGATCTACGGTGCCTACGACCTTTCCAGGAAACTCGAAATGGCCAAGGAGGTCCAGCCCCTGCTTATAGAGGTCTTCAAAGAAAAAAAGGTATACCCCCTGATGCAGCAATTCACAGGCCATTGTATTTTCACGCACAAAGAAAAATTCCTGAATGCACCTTCTGACTGGAAAGGGGCCAAGATGAGACTGGCCGGGCGCTG
>JASFEQ010000447.1:0-3531 GCA_050124735.1 Desulfobacteraceae bacterium
CACTGCCGAAGAGCCCTGGGCGGCCAGGTCGGAGTAAAGCCATTCCCTACAATTGTCTCCCAGGATAGAAACCTTCTCCCCTTTTTCCAGTCCAAGCGTTTTTAGACCCAAGGCAAAAAAACAGACATGGTCCCAATAATCCCTCCAAGTGACACGTTGCCAAATGCCCAAGTCTTTTTCCCTGAGAGCCACTTCGTTATAATGTAGATCCCGGTTCCTTAGAAAAAGTTTGGGTATCGTGTTCTCTTTCATGATCACGCTTTCCGACGTCTAGTCCTGCCCCAGATAGGCCTCAATCACCCGAGGATTTGATTGAATTTCGCCTGGAGTTCCCTCAGCGATTTTGGAGCCAAAGTCAAGTACCGTGATGGTATCAGCAATGTCCATAACTACGCCCATGTCGTGCTCTACCATAATGATTGTGACCCCTATTTCTTCCTTGATATCCAAGATGAATCGAGCGATGTCCTCAGTCTCCTCCGCATTCATACCCGACACTGGTTCATCTATCAGGAGGATCTTTGGGTCCATGGTCAGGGCCCGACCCAGTTCAATCCGCTTCTGGATGCCATAGGGGAGCATACCCACCGGTTTCTTGCGTACCTTTTCTATCTCGAGAAAATCAATGATTCTCTCAACCTTCAGACGATTTTCCACTTCTTCCCTGAGGGCCTTTCCATAAAAAAGTATGCCAGCAAAAGGACCCGAATGCATGCGGATGTGGCATCCCAAAAGCAAGTTGTCGATAACACTCATATTGGCAAAGAGTTCGATGTTCTGGAAGGTCCGGCTTACACCTAGCTGGGCAATTTGATGAGGCTTTAAATCGGTAATGCTTCTGCCCTCCAGCAAGATATCACCCTTTGTGGGGTGATACACTCCACTTACGCAATTGAAAAGGGAAGTCTTCCCTGCCCCATTCGGACCAATGACAGCGTGGATTTGCCCCTTTTTAATCGTCATGCCTACTTCATTAAGGGCCACGATGCCACCGAAATACAATGACAGTTGCCTGATTTCTAATAAATCCATAGAGACTAAATTTCTTTATGAGAGCCAGCGCTTGCGACGTTTATAATGTTTAACATCGGCATAACTCTTTCTTTCCAAATCATCGGTCATACCCAAATAAAACTCCTTGACATCTTCATTCTCAACCAAAAGATTGCTAGGACCATCCAGCACTATTTTACCGTTTTCCATGATATAACCATATTGGGCAAAGTTAAGTGCAATTCGCGCATTTTGTTCCACAAGTAAGATACCGGTATTTTCTTCTTTATTGATTAGTCTGAGGATGCCAAAAATGTCTTTGACGACCAGCGGTGCAAGACCCAGAGAGGGCTCATCCAGCATCATCAGTTTGGGCCTTGATATCAGAGCGCGGCCAATAACAAGCATCTGTTGTTCTCCACCAGAAAGGAATATGGCAAGCTGGCTTTTTCTGTTTGCCAAAACCGGAAAATAGCCAATGATCATTTCAAGATCACTCTTAACTTGCCCCCTGTCTGACCTTGTGTGGGCTCCGATCATTAGATTTTCTATAACGTTCAGATCTTCGAACACCCTCCTACCTTCGGGAACCATTGTGATACCCATTTTAACAATCTGATCGGCATCCAACGGGTGAATGAACTGTCCCATAAACTCAATTTGGCCATCCTCTAATTCCCCGTTTTCAGAATCCAGGATACCTGAAACAGCCTTGAGGGTAGTCGTTTTACCGGCACCGTTAGCTCCCAAAAGGGCCACGACAGCGCTATCGGGCACTTCTAGAGAGATACCTTTTAGCACCAGAATAACATTGCTATAAACAACCTCTATATTAGTAACCTTCAACATAATTTTTTCTGATTTCAATTTTCATCTCAGCGTTCTACAAGGATAGCCGTGCCCACGCCTCCGCCAGCACACAACGAGGAAATCCCTAAGTTCAAGCCTTGTCTTTCCATTTCGTAAATGAGTGTGACTAAGATACGACAGCCAGTGCAGCCTACTGGATGGCCCAAAGAAATGCCACTACCGTTGACATTGGTGATATCCCGGTTAAGGCCTAGTTCCCTTTCGGTAGAAAGATAGTATGAGGCAAAGGCCTCGTTAATCTCGAAGAGTTGGATGTCTTCTAAGGTCAGACCAGTCTTATCCAGTACTTTTTGAATAGCAGGAACCGGTGCGATTCCCACCAAATGAGGATCAACGGCGACTGTACTGTAAGCCCTAATGGTGGCCAGAGGTGTTATGCCAAATTCAACTGCCTTTTCATCGCTCATCATAATAATTGCCGCCGCTCCATCGTTGAGTGCGGAAGCATTGCCTGCGGTCACAGACCCTCCTTCCTTAAACACTGCTCTCAGCTGGCCCAATTTCTCCATGCTGGTATCTTCACGGGGATGTTCGTCGGTAGTTACCTCTGTTGTTTTCGCTTTGCCAACTAAGACCTTGACAGGTATGACTTCCCTATTGAATCTTCCCTCTTTAATGGCTCTTACCGCGCGCATGTGACTGCTCATGGCCAATTCGTCCTGTTCTTGTCGACTAAGATTGTATTTTTCTGCTAGCCGCTCAGCCGCCAGACCCATACCCCCTCCAACTGGGTACTCCTGCATCCCTTTCCAAATCAGATCATCGGCCTGGGCATGTCGTAGGCGCTGTCCCCAACGTGCCGTTTCCATGATGTACGGTGCATTACTCATGGATTCAACACCGCCGGCTAAGACGACGTCAGCCTGTCCCTGGGCAATGGCGCTGGCACCAGTGATAACGGCTTGGGAAGCTGAAGCGCAAGCGCAGTTTATTGTGTGACCTGGGATTTCATAAGGCAGGCCCATAATAAGGGATGACAGCCGGGCTATATTTTGATCAATGGGAGCGAAGCAGCACCCCATGATCACTTGGTCCACATTTTCCTTTTCCAATTGGGCCCGCTTTAGGGATTCCTTCATCACTGGGATCATCAAATCTACTGGCTTAACCGCCTTCAAAGAACCTCCAAAATCCCCGATAGGGGTCCTTGCAGCACTTGCAATAACAACTTTTTTCATGAATAACCTCCAAACTGCTCAAAAGTTAAACTCATCACCTTAAATAAAAACCGACACTTAACCATTAAGCCTTCAAGCCTTCCATGAATATAGTCCTAAACGTTTTCACATATCTCTTACCACTTATGCGGTCACGGTTCAGGACCCATTGATGAAGTACGCCGTCATGGATGGCCATGAAAGTCAGAGCGGCCAGATCAGGATCAAATTCCTTCTTGATCAGTCCCTGCCGTATTCCTTGGGCGATTAGCTCACTGAGAAATTCTGATATTTGCGGTAGACTTTTTTCAAAGCAGGCTTGAAATCCACATCAGCATTCAACTCGGTTGTAAGACAGTCTCATCAAGAGACATTATTCGGGTCATTCCCTCGATGAGCGCATATCGTTCAGCGACTTCCTTTTCCAGGGCGCCCATTTCCTCATCCGTGAGGTGGGAAAACTTTCCTATCATGCCCACCAACTCACGTAAAGGCCTGGGCTTCTTGATTT
>JASFEQ010000448.1:0-3513 GCA_050124735.1 Desulfobacteraceae bacterium
TCCTTCATTTGTGTGCCTATAAAGGAGGGGCGCAGGGTGATCGGAGCGCTCAGTGCGGACCGCATCTTTGAGGGATCCTCTCCTTTGGAAGAAGATTTGAGGCTTTTGACCATAATCAGTGGCTTGATCGCCCAGAAGGCATCTCTGCTGGAGAAGATCAATAGGGAAAAGGACCAGCTGAGAGAAGAAAATCTTAGGCTTCGAAAGGAACTCAGCAAGAAATACAGTTTCAGCAATATCATTGGCAACAGCCGCAAGATGCAGGAGGTCTTCCATCTCATCACGCAGGTGGCCAAGAGTAATGCATCAGTTCTTCTGCTCGGCGAGAGTGGGACCGGGAAAGAACTGGTCGCCAACGCCATACATTATAACAGCTTGCGTGCAGACAAACCTCTGATTAAGGTGAATTGTGCAGCGTTACCTGCCAATCTGGTGGAAGCGGAGTTGTTTGGCCACGAGAAAGGGGCCTTTACCGGGGCCGATCGTCAGAAAGAGGGGAAATTTGAACTGGCCAACGGAGGGACTATTTTTCTGGATGAAATTGGCGCACTTGCCTTGGAAAGTCAGGGCAAATTGTTGCGGGTCCTGCAGGAAAGGGAACTGGAAAGGGTGGGTGGAACCAAGACTATTAAGGTCAATGTGCGCCTCATCGCCGCCACCAACAAAGACCTTGCCAGAGCCGTTGAGGAAGGCACCTTTCGCGAAGATCTATTCTATCGCCTGAACGTATACCCCATCTATCTGCCCGGCTTGAGGGAGCGGGAGGCAGATGTGCTTCTGTTGGCCGACTATTTCCTCGAGAAGTATGCGCAAGAATATGACAAGGATATAAAGAGAATTTCTACACCTGCAATCGATGCCCTCGCCCAGTACCACTGGCCAGGAAATGTCAGAGAGCTGGAGAACTGCATGGAGAGGGCGGTGCTCCTGTGCGAGGACCAGGTGATTCACAGCTACCATCTTCCCCCCACACTGCAAACGGCTGAAGATACAGGGACACATCAGTCCCAATCCCTAGATGACGCCATTGAAAGATTTGAGAGGGAGTTGCTTATTGACGCATTGAAAAGTAGTCGCGGAAACATGAGACTGGCGGCAAAGAATCTGGAAACCACCGAGCGAATCTTCGGATACAAAGTGAGGAAATACGATATAAACCCGAAGCAATATAAATAATACCTACCTCAGTCACTCCCATCTCCTTCCTTACAGGTCTCCAACACCTCTGATCCCTGCCTTCTGACGAGCCTTTGCTTGGCGAGATCTGGGCGTCCGAGCCTTGACACACCGTATTTAGGGCTTAATTTCTACTAGAGTGATAGGATATATCCCCTCGAAACAAATAGGGAAACTTCAAACCCCATATCTCATTCTTAAGGGCCTTGTCATGCATTCAAAAGGTGAAACAACCCATCCGCAGAGAATCACACTAACTGATGGAATCCTCAAGAGTTTCTTTGACAAAATCTTTCCTGGGACCGTCTCTGAGTTGGCGACCATTAAAGGCTTGTCCTATAACTTGGTCTATAATCTCGTCCACGGAAGGATCCATTCCCTTTCTAAAAGCGATTACAGAAGAATATTCGGAGACGAACCTCCCTATCAGGTGCCCAAAAGGGTCGATGGAAATTTCTTCAGGGGCATGGTCAGACTCTGGTTGTTCTTGAACGATGATATAACGGAGTCGGATCTTTATGAGGAATTCTACAAGGGCAAGAAATTCAAGAGAGTGGACTATAGAATCTTCAGTGGTGAGATAAGGACCATTGATTCAAGACTGGAAAGAATCATGGAGGAGAAATTTTTGGATCACGGGTTTGGCAGGTCAGAAATAGAAAAAGGGATACAAGAATTGGACCGGATGGGTGAAGAAGAAAGGGTTGATTATGAGGAAATAAGGCCTGCCTTGGAGTATCTTGAAGATGCTTTGGAAGTTAATCCCTCCCGTATACTGAACCAGTGGTCGGTGCGTTACGAATCCGGGGAGCTAAGGACTGTACCGGATAGAATAAATGCGTATGCCTTGGAACTGAGAAAAAGAACAGAAAAGGCGGTCAACTCCGGTTCCAGATTTTCACTGGAGAAACTGAAAGAAGAGATCTACGGCAGAAGAAGAGGGCTGAGCCTCTACTCCGAGTTGGAGGAGGAATTGGAGTTTTTGCGGAAATACGCCAAGAGGAGTCCCAAGAGATATTTGGGAAGAAGCATCAGTGTCTACAGAAAAAGGAAACTGAAAAGGATAGCTTCCTGGAGGGCTCAAAAAATTAAGGACGATTGTAGCGAATTCCTGGGGAACAGACCGGACCTTCCACTTAAATCTATCCCCAAATCCTATGCAATATCCCGATTAGGCGGACTTCTTTCTTTTCTGAGGGGCTATCTAGTGAACAAAATGATAGACGCAGAAGACAGACCGGACGAGAAAATCATTTTGACGCCATACCGTTATAACAAAGAGGAATATAAGAATGAAAAATATGGATATACGAGCGTGGACAGTGCAGCAAGTGCATTAGGGATGAGCAAAAAGGCATTCGACCTCTTGTTATGTGAACACAGCGATATATTCAGAAGTATCGGCATATACGACAAAAAATGGTATCTGCCTGACTTGTATCTTAAGGAAGTCGTAAAAAAAGAAGGTTTTGATTTAATCATGCTAAAATATGAATCCCTGGCAAAAAATGGCAAGAGCGTTTCTTGTCTTTAATCCCTTCCTTTTTTAAAGCGTTTTAAGAAACGCTATCAGCGCATTTACCTTCTCCTCTGGAAGTTCAGGAAAAGCAGGCATATTCTTGAAAGGTGTTTTCAACTGCATACGGATATTGGCCTCGGTCACGGCACGGCCGCTCACCGGCAACTTCTCCAACTGAAAGAGCCCCTGCATGCCAGGGCCGATCTTATAATCAGTTTTGTCCGAATGGTGACAGGCAGAACAGCTCTGATTAAACACGACGGCTCCTTCACTGACAAGACCCTTTTTCGTCGCACCTGTTGGAGCCCTTTTACCATATACCAACTCGCCACCAAAGTAGCCGATGCCGATGACAACCACCAGGCAGACCGCATATATGATGACAACGTTCCTTGACCAGTTTTCAGTCCGAAAGCCCAAGACAATGGCAACGACGAGGAGAACCAGAAGTAGCCCCGCCAGTATGAGCTTCATGGTGATGGGAAAAATCAAATCTCCCGCAAAGCGGTGCTGCCAGTCCGCATAGCCCAGCACAGCCGTAGGCAACAGGGCGATAAGGGCCAAAACCATACAGCGCCATGCAGTTCGAGCCAGACTTTCTCGCCTGAAAAAAGTGGCTATCAGGACAAAAATAAATGCGCCCATCACGAGACCCATAACCAGATGGGTCAATGTGGGATGAAGGGGATGTGTGTAGCCAATTTTTGCCAGTGTCTGATAGACAGATTCCATGGTGTTTGCGCTCCTTTCTTACTCCTCTCTAAAGCCTCTCCCGGGGGCCCCACAAAGAGCAAAGTGTCAAAGGTATCTGTTTGTGG
>JASFEQ010000449.1:0-3507 GCA_050124735.1 Desulfobacteraceae bacterium
GTGGTCGCTTTCTGAATCTCAAAAGTGAAGGTTTCTTGCCATAAGCTTCAATCTGACCAAATTGCATATTACACCTGCTAACCTTGTGTTTTTGGGGGCTAACCAGAGTGTTGATTAATAGTAAATGAAAGTCCTAGAACAAATGCTGGTGCCACAAGATACGGGAATAGCCATTCAGATTCTATAGCCTATCCAAAACCTCTTGCGTCTTTTCCAGCCAATAATCCATTCCCATCTCTCGGAACATCTCATCAGCCTTTTTCAGATTATCCAGCGCCTTATCTTGTTGCCCCATGTCGGCATAGAGCACTCCCAAAAACTGATACCCCTGAGCGTAAAAGGGTTTTAGTTTCAATTCACTCAGGATCTTGATACCTTCCAAAATACATTCTTTTGCTTTCCCAAATCGTAACTTCCCTGCTTTTCCAAATACTCTTCCCAATAACATCCAGGCAAACCCTTCCGTCCATTTTTGGTGAATGTCTTGTGATATTTCCAAAGCTTTTTCGGCATGGTGTTGCGCATTTGTTAGATCTCCTGATTGCAGATAAACCATACTTGATAACCCATAAAAGTGACCCAAATCAAAATCTTGTCCTGCCTCGCGCTGAATACTCAGGCCTTTCTCTATAAGTTCCTGGGCATTTTCGAATTCCCCTAATAGACCGTATGATTCCCCTAACTTGATCCAGGGTACACCTGTAATAAGAGTAAATTGTGCTTTCTCAGAGTACCTAATGGAATTTTGAAAATGCTCGATGGCACTTTTCGCGTCTCCTTTAATATTTTGCATTGTGCCATAGTGCGATTCTAACCAGGCTAGAACAGTTAAGTCGTTGATCCTGAGCGCAAAATCAAGGCCCTTCTCAAACAGGACTTTCGCTTCCTCAAAATTTCCCAGCATACCCATGCTCAACGCATAATGTGCATGGAGCATGGAATATACGTTATACGGTCTTCCAAAAGATTCAGCCTGCCTTTGTGTTTCATCTAGTAAAGCGAGAACCTTAGAAGCCACATTATTTATTTTAGAGCATTCTCCTCTCCAGAAGTAAAGGGTACATAGCTCCGGTCCAATGGATGCCATTAATTCAATATCACCTAATTTTTCTGCCTCTTTAAAGGAATTTTCAGAGTATTTTATCGCAAGAAGGAGGTCCTCACCTTTGAATCCATAGCAGTGACCTATTAAGATCAGAAAGAGAACAAAACTTTTTTCATCTCCGAGCTCTTTTGAGAGCCGCTCCCCTTTCTGAAGGATCTCCAGGGAATCTTCGGGGTAACCCAAGGAAAACATGGGGGCCGTTATTAAAAGACGAATCTTGATCTGTTCTTTTTTGTTCTCCTCAGTCTGAGGCATCTTGCTGAGTACCTCAATAGCTTCTTTGTAAAAACGAAAGGCTTCCCAGTTGGAATAGTTTCTCGTGGACTTGTTGCCGGATAACTTCAGATATTGGTAGGCCTTCTCGAGAGCCTCGCTCTTGGAGTAATGATAGGCCAACATCTCGTAAAACTCTTCCAGCCTATCGGCATAGATTTCTTCAATGGCCGCACCGATCTCGTCATGGAGTCTTTTCTTTCTTCTAGTTAAGATCGAGTCATAGACCACTTCGCGGGTCAAGGCATGTTTGAAGATAAACGTTGACTCAGGATATATTCCTCTCTCGTATAAAAGCTCAGAATCCTTTAAGACAGATAGACAGGAGAGCAATTCCTGATTAGACAGGCCCACTACCCGCTTTATCAATTTATAGCTGAACTCTCTCTCGATAACGGAGCCTCTCTGAAGTACTTCTTTGGCTTCCTCAGGCAGGGAGTCAACCCTTGCCATGATCACATCATAAATGGTGGTAGGAATGGCCAAGTCTTGGATCTTTTTGGCTAAATGATATTTATTATCTTTTCTCTCTATAAGCTTTAGATTCCTAAGGGATTTTACAAACTCTTCAATGAAAAAAGGCACACCTTCTGTCTTCTCCAAGATTAACGCCTCGAGGTCCTTGTCGATCTCCTCGGTGCCTAGAAGGTAGGACACCATGGCAAGGCTTTCCCGGTTGGAGAGCCGGTTCAAGTTCACCTGGCTGTGGTACGACTTACCGCCCCAGGTATGCACAAACTCTGGCCGATAGGTGAATACCATTAAGACCCTTGCCCCGGGTATGCTCTCCAGAAGGTATTTCAGTACATCCTCTGAACTCTTATCAACCCAATGAAGGTCTTCATAGGCCAGAATCAGGGGTCGGATCTCAGAACCTTTAAGGGTGATTCGCTTAAATGCCTCCATGATTCGATCTTTTTTTGCCTCAGGGCTCAGGGGGGTCTCGTCGATACCGCTCTCTTTGACCGATAAGAGTTCCAGGAAATAAGGGAGGGTCGAAGCTTCGTCTGCCCCTATTATTTTGAGGCCTCTTCCTACCTTTTGCCTGATCTGTGAATCCCCGTCGCGCTCACTGATATCGAAATTTGCCTTCAGGGAATCTATATGTAGATGATAGGCTACTGCCCGGCTGTATGAGAGGCATTTGCCCTCCAAAAACATCACGTCCTCGTTAGTCATAGCCTTTCTGAACTCATACAAAAGCCTGGATTTCCCTACCCCCGCTTCGGATACTATAGAAAAGGCCTGCCCTCGCCCCTCCTTGGCCCTCTGATAGCCATCTATGAGAAGCTCAAGCTCCCGCTCCCTCCCCACAAAAGGGGTCAATCCCCGTTCAGCACTCACGTCAAATCTTGTCCTTCTGGTACTTGGAGCGATTGCCCGATAGACTCGAACTGGCTCTTCCTTACCCTTAATCTCCTTTTCCCCAAGGGCCTCAAACCGGAACAGCCCTTCAGTGAGTTTGAAGGTCTCCTCTGTGACATAGGTAGCACCCGGATCTGCTAGCCCTTCCACTCTTGAAGCCAGATTCACCGTATCACCAACTGCCTTGAAATCTACTCTGAGATTGTTGCCTAACGTGCCCACGACTACCGGACCCGTGTGGATGCCGACTCGCATTTTTATAGGTGGTATGCCCTCTCTCTCTTTTTTCATTTTTTCGCTAAATCTCGCCATCTCCCGGTGGATGGCTAAGCTAGACCGGATGGCTCGTTGGGGGGCGTCTTCCAACGTAATTGGGGCTCCGAAAAGGGCCATTATTCCGTCCCCGGTCATCTCATTGACCGTGCCCGCATAATCATGCACTTTGTGGATGAGGAGTTCATAAATCTGGTCCATGATACCATAAGCTTCCTCAGGGCCGAGTCTCTCAGTAAATTGTGTGAAACCCTCCATGTCGCAGAACATCACTGTGACCTGCTTGCGCTCACCTTCGATTTTATCTCTTTGGGAGAGGATCTTCTCGGTAAGACCTTTGGGAAGGTATCTTTGAATTTTGTCTATCTTCCCTTCAAAGGAGAGTTCTTTAGGGGTTGGTTCAAAGGGAAGGGTTAAATTATGGCCACATTCACCGCAGAAATCATCGTCTGGAAGGATTTCATCACCACATTGAGGGCAGGCCAATAAAA
>JASFEQ010000450.1:0-3506 GCA_050124735.1 Desulfobacteraceae bacterium
ACATTTGGGTTTAAGAAGTTTCCGTATGATTGCCGTAACATCACTTCTATCCCAACACTTAGTTAGAAAACGGGTCTGAGTGCCAAGCCTAATGTGCTGGTTTCTACTTCGAGATGGAAAAGGGACTAAACCTCGTATCACGGTCATACACGTCCAGCCCTTCTTTTCGCTTCAAGAATTTCACCACCAGATAGGTCAGTGGAGTAACTGCCGCCTCGTAGATGGATTTTGCCAGCCACTGGGTCACAATGGTTAAAATCAATAAGGCAATGGGTATTGTTCCAACAAAGGCCAAGGTGATAAACACCAGGGAGTCGAGCCCCTGACCCACCAGTGTAGAGCCAATGGTGCGCATCCACAACCATCTGCCTCCCGTGGCTATTTTCATCTTTGCCAGGACAAAAGAGTTGGCAAACTCACCGGTGAGGTAGGCCAGGAAAGAAGCGAAGAGTAGTCGTGGGGTGTAGCCAAGAATACGCTCGTAGGCCTCCTGTCCGTCCCAGAAGGACGCAGCAGGTAAGACCTGCCCCATCCAGATGGCCAGGACCGTGATAAAGTTACAAAAAAAGCCCAACCAGATCACCCGTCGGGCCTGACCATATCCGTAGACTTCCGTCAAAACATCCCCGATGACATAACTGAGAGGGAAAATGAGAATGGCTGCAGGCAGAATAAAGCCGAACAGGTTCACCAATTTGACAGCAGTGATGTTGGCTGTGATCAGGCAGGTGACAAAGAGAGCAACGATGATCATAAACCAAGACGAATATCTCACATCTTCATTCACCTTCCAGGGCCTCTCTCTATGGTGTCTGGTTGACGCTTATGCTTTTGACGCCTTTCCCTGTGCTTACCCTCTCAGCATCAGCGGGAGCGAGAAAGGTCGGGCTTTGATGAAAGCTAAGCGGGTTCGTAATAGCATCTCTTGGGGGAGATCACCTTCCCGTCTTTTTTGAGTTTGTTGATAATTTTAGACACCTCTTTGCTATCTACACCCATCGTTTTTGCCACATCTCCGGGCCTTACGGGTTTAGCTGCCTTTTTCATGGCGTCCAGTACTTTTTTCTCATTTTTCTCCATCTTTTGACCCTCCTGGCAATTGAATTTGATCCCCACCCATCTATATCAAACCCACTTTTAAATGTTAATAGACAAAAATTATTCCTTGAGTGCATTTCTAAACACAGCATAGAAAATGATTATGGCCAGGAAGTAAAGAATGCAGGCTGAAAACATGAGCAGCCTGAAGCCGATGCTGACCGCAAGGCATTTGCCGAGCACCGCCCCTATAACGGACGCACATCCATTGATGCCCCATGCCCAGGGAACCAGGCTGGGGAACTGCCTTGCCATGACCCTAAGCCCCGATGGAAACGGCCACCCGAGAAAGAAGGAGACCAAGGAGAGTAACAGAACAGATAGGGCGATCCTGGCCCCGAAAGACCAGCCCATGGCCATATGAAAGATACGATCCCCAGCGATCGCATGAAAACCCACCCACAAAGAAACGGCGACCACTGCAATCCAGAGAAACCAGTGCCCCATGCTTTGGAAGCGTCGAACACTCAGGCTTCCGCATCCGGCAAAAACCAACACGGTACTTAGTACGACTGCCGCTGAATAGACGGGGTGAGAGAGAAGGAGCGTAAATTTGGGAAGAAGGGCCATTTCAAGAAACATGAAGGCCAGTCCTATACATGCGAAGTAGAATAGCGTGCCAAAAACCTCAATCGCGCTCGGTAAAGCTCTGGTTTGAGATGCGTTCCCCCGAACCCTTCGAAGAAATAGGAGGGGCAGCAAAATCAAAACGATACTCGCTAGAACAGCCTGCACCAGCGTGGCGAGGATAAAAACATACCCCGTCTCTACCATGGGGAGCCATTCCCTTCTTAGCTGCCGGAGTAATGTTGGCGCCTTGTCCCATCGAAAAAAATGGGAGAAAAAGGGCCGATCGTCCGTGGTCGTAGAAACATCGAACACATACCTCCGATGAAAGGACTCCGCCTCTGGTCCAGATAAGGCCTTGGCCCCCGCGAAATAGTAGGGAGAGTCCTGAACATCATATCGGTTGGCCCGTTCCTTCGCCATGCCCGCATAGTAGCCCAAATCGAAACTTCTTTCGTCGCAGAATTCTGTGGCAAGGGCAATTTCTTCAGTCGTGAAAGGGGCCTTTGACACAAGAATAGTTGAAGTTTTCCAGCTGCGAATGAAAAGAAGGTGCTTCTCAGGATGGGGAGAAAGCTGGATTCGACGTATTGCTGAGAGGGCGGTGGAGAAGACTCTCAAGGAATCCCGCGGAGGGAGTTTCAGCCACCGAGTGATAGCAAGTATTCCGGCTCCTGTCAGACGGCTAAGATAAAGCTCGAAGGCCTCCCTGGTGTACAGGTAGCTCTCGGTGGCAGAGTGAAGCCCCCCGGCTGAGGTGACAAAAGTATCAAGCAGAGAAAGCTGAATCAGGTCAAATTGTTCGTCAATGGCATGCAAGAATTGTCGAGCCTCTCGCACCTTTAGCCTCACCGCCGGCTGTAAATAGAGATGCCCAGAAAATTCAGCAAAGGGTTTTCGCAGTAGCCCGGCGATCTGTTGATTCGCCTCCAGGGCGGTGATCTCTGGCGTATGGTGCCGTAAGCCCAAAAGCACATCAGCACCACCGCCTGCTCCTACCACCAGCAAGCTTTCAGGCTGCCGAATGTGATAGGGAAGCGCCATGGTGGTAAAATCAAGATACGTCAGTTCCTCTAAGTCGCCAGTAAATCTGCTTATGGGGCTCGGGGCGTCTGCATCTGTGAAAATGGCCTTCTGCTTGGGCAGAAGAGCGGCTGTGCTTTCATCTGTTAGCCCGAAATTGAGGCTCAGACCAGGCACATGTCTTATGAGATCGCTCCCAACCACGTGAATCATACCAAGAGGTCCCACTCTTTTGGCCTCAATGCGTGAATCTGGGAACGATAAGGTCATGGGAAGCGCCTTTGTGTGGTGAATCTTAGGGAGTGGGGGCATGAATACGTAGGCCGTTGTGAGCACTCCACCCGCAATGAGGAGTGTAATCACACCCCGTTTTGGCCGGGGCAGTTTCATGCTGCACCAGAGTGCAGCCATGAGAATGAGGCACCCCAGCGCAGGCAAGATGTTCCAAGGAGGGCCAAGATATAAAGCGGGCACAATGGCCAATGCGCCGCACCCAGCACCCAGAAGGTCCACGGCATACATGCGATGGACCTGCTCCCCTGCCCCGGTCAGGATGATGCCCACAATCCCGCCAGCCAAAAGGAATGGTACGGCCATGAGCAGATAAGTAAGAAGCATGGACAACCATTGGCTGGGTTGCCAGACGAGCTGCAGGGGATCCAAGCTCACTTTTTGGGACACGCTGAAGGCGAGACAGAATGATACAGCGGTTGCCGCCGCCAAACCCACGAGCCACCCTTCCAAGTTTCTTCTGATTCGCTTGAACAGGAGGAAGAGCATGGAACCTGCTGCGCCGAATCCCAGTAGGGCCATGCTGA
>JASFEQ010000451.1:0-3485 GCA_050124735.1 Desulfobacteraceae bacterium
GTAGCCGTTTCGGTATAAGTTAATGAGGGGGAAGCAGCGGATGATATCAAGCGGCTGGAGCCTATCTTCAAAATTGACAAAACTGTTTCCTGATGCTAGAAGATAAAATGTTTAGATATTAGCTCCTTCAGTTAAAAACTCTCCCCATATTTTCTGGTATCACTCCGAGAATTGGGGTCTTCGCACTGATTCGAGTTCGGAATAGATGGATAAATGGAGAACGAGAAAAAATATGAAGTTGGCTGATATTAAGGAAACGCTGCGTGCGGAGGTCATTGTTGGCCATGAAGACCTGGATGAATATGTCACGGCTGGCACTGGAAGTGATTTGATGAGCGATGTACTCCGAGGACCCACAAAGGGTGTTCTCTTATTGACTGGTCTTAACAATATTCAAGTGATTCGTACAGCAGTCATCTCGGGCGTAAAGGCCGTGGTACTGGTACGAGGGAAGACGCCCTCATCAGAGATGATCAACCATGCCCATGACCATAAGCTGCCTCTTTTGTCTACACCTTTCACCATGTATTCTTCTTGTGGAAGGTTATTCAGCAAAGGGCTTCGAGGTGTTGAGCAAAAAGCTTCCCGCTGATCCCATTCATCGAAGCCGGCAAGATACTGATTTCTACCTTTAGAATTGGCTCTTCACCAATAAATACCTGTATCAAGACATAATGCCAGCCCAGGACAAACCCAAGCTAACGAGAAGTTTCAAAATTGAGGCCATGGATTTTCTTAGGGCGGGAGAGGTTTCTCTCCAGGTTCAGAGAACCCTGAAGAACATAGGATTTGAAGAGGAACTGGTTCGGCGCGTTGCCATTTGCGCCTATGAGGCAGAGATGAATGTGGTTCTGCATGGGGGGGATGGGGTGCTCACGTTAACGGTACATTCTGAAAATATTGTCCTTCGTGTGGCGGACGATGGGCCTGGTATTGAAAATATTGAACTGGCCCTAAAGGAGGGATATTCCACCGCAACACCGGAGCAGAGGGAGATGGGGTTCGGAGCCGGCATGGGTCTTCCCAACATCAAGAAGAACGCGGATTCCCTTGAGGTGAAATCAGATAAAGGAAAAGGGACGCATTTGACGATAGCGCTTGAGGCGAGAAAGGACGGTGGTGAGGTTAATGTCTGAATTATCCTCTGGCCCCGGACATGTGGACTACGTGGAAGTTGAAGAGGCCCTCTGCACCGGCTGTGTGCTGTGTATGAAAGCCTGTCCAACAAAAGCCATCCGCGTCAAGGGAGGCAAGGCCCGCGTGGAAGGTGTATGCATCGATTGTGTAGAATGTGTTCGGGTGTGCCCCGAAGGAGCAATTAAGGCAATTACCCTCGGAGATTTCAGCCTGGCGGATAGTAACAACTACGCGGTTAGCGCCTCTACAGTTCTATATTCACAGTTCGGTGAGAACGTCTTGCCCAACGATATCCTTCTTGGCCTCAAGAGAATGGGTTTCAAGTATGTGCATGATCAATCCTATACGAGCGAAATGTTTAATTTTGCCCTTGGCTTGCACCTCAAGGAAAGCCGCAAGAACCCGGATTCACTATTTCCCTTGATTTCGCCTGTCTGCCCGGTCGTCGTCAGGCTTATCGCCCATCGATTCCCATCTCTTCTTAAACACATACTGCCAATGGTCACCCCCCGTGAAATTGTGGCCAGGGAGGCCAAAAGGCGGTTGCGCGAAAAATATGGAGCGCACCCGCAAGAGATAAAGGTCCTGCATATCACCCCTTGCCCATCAAAAATGGTCAGCATCAGGGAACCTGTGAATCAAGCACATTCCTATCTGGATACCACAATAGGGATCAATAAAATCTACGAAGCGCTTAGCAAGAGCATTCAAGAAGTTGATGAGGATAAAGTACTCCATTATTCCAGTGGTGTGGGCCTTGGCTGGGGCATGTCCGGGGGTGAGATAACCGGATTTGAGATGAATTGTCTCGCGATCTCGGGGCTCCAGGAGACCATTCTTTATCTAGAAAAAATCGAAATGGGATTGCTCCGGGATGTTGATTATCTGGAACTGAGGACCTGTCCTGAGGGTTGCGTTGGGGGTCCATTTACCGTAGCGGACAAGTACCTGGCAAAACGCCACCATCAGAAACTTGTCCAGATTTTCGGTGAGAAAACGAGAGTCAAATTCGATTATTTAATAAAGCTCTATAAGAAGGGATGGTTTTTTGCCGATGGGGAGCCCGTTCCTTCAATTGGAAAACCCTCCCAGCGCGACATCAACGAGCGCATCGAAAGGCTAAATCGAGTGGATAAGATCCTTAAAACGCTGCCCAGAAAGGAATGTGGGATCTGTGGGTCACCCGATTGTCGCACCTTTGCGGAGGATGTGGTCGATGGAAAGGCCCGCATTGAGAGTTGTACCCTATTGCATGACAAACTGGGCAAATAGCGGTTATAGGCTGAGCATTGAACATTCACGCAAGGCAACGGAAGATTATTGCTTGACAAAAACTTTTTTTGCATTTTATTGTGAAAAAAGTCACATACGCATTATGTGTGTGAAGCCATAGTTTCCCAATTCATATTTGACTTTCTGTAAGACATAAAGTAAGAATCCGATTCAATTTACATTTTGGTCAGCTTTTTACAAATTTTGATCCTGAAATAAGAAAGAATGTTTAACAAAGCCGAAAAGATTTTTGCCGTAGCCATCTTGATCGCAGGTGTGGTTGTAAGCATCGTGGGGTACTCTTTTACCGGACCATCTGATCCTCCTAAAAAGATATGGTTTGACAGCGCTGGAGGAGATCTGATTTTCGATCATGCTTACCACGTCTCTTTCTCAGACTGCGCTGATTGCCATCACAATTATGAGGAAGAAAACGAGGGGCCAGTCCCTGAAATGAACTGTCGTTCCTGCCACTATTTTGGAGAGGCACGGGAATCCGAGAGCGAAGACCCGACCCATAAGCGGTTTATTGGGGCCAATTGCGTCGATTGTCACAAAGAGATGGCCATGAAGGTCTCCTGCGATGCCTGCCACATCCAGCAAGGTCTTGCCTTTGAGGCGTCGGGTCGCATGATGCCACTCCTGCCCGAATCTGTGAAATTTGAGACAGATGGCGGCCTGGTGACTTTTGACCACAAATTACACATCAGTGAAGATGTGGGCGAACCCTGCAGCACGTGCCACCATGAACTTAAGGATAAAAAAGGTATGGAGGGTCTTGAACGAGAGAAAAGTTGCCGTGCCTGCCACTATGAATTGACGGATAAAATTCCTGAATTTAAGGATGAAAACCATACGCGATACATCGGTGCCAATTGCACGGAGTGCCATGGTGCAGAGGACTGCGGTACGTGTCATGGCGTGTGACCCAAATAGCTCACAGGAAAAGGCAAATTAACGCAATCCTGAACTCCAGTAGACACCATTGCTTTGTTAAGGAATTGACTAATACATGGAATTGAGATCATTTTTCGGAATTCTTCCGCCTAAAATCACTTACATGATCGCAGAGTCTC
>JASFEQ010000452.1:0-3483 GCA_050124735.1 Desulfobacteraceae bacterium
ATGTCGAAGGGTCGACTGAGCTCAGGGCAAGCAGATGACGGAAGACAGCATAACCTTGAATGTCAAAATTCAAATGTCAAATGCCAAATAAAGCTCCAAACCCAAATTTCCAATTTCAAAACTTAAGAAGTTACAACTTGGATTTTGACATTGGGATTTAGGACTTCAATTGGCATTGGGATTTTGAAATTTGGCATTATAATTCTGTTCATCTGGCCTCGTGCTTGCCCCGTTGAATTCCCGCCGGAGAGCGGGACCATTCAACTGGGGCGCAGCGGTCCTTGAATCCCGACTTGTCGGGATGCTCCTCGAACGCAGTGGTCCTCGAGCCCAGGGAGCGGGTGGTGAAATCTTTCTTTTTCGTGATAAATTCCTGGTTTCTGAAAGTTCAGGGGTTTCTCACAACGAGTAAGGCAATTGACAACAAGGACCTTTATCGGATAAATAGGATGATCATGATACTCTCCATCAATTCTGAAAATCCGCAGCAGCGTCTCATCAACAGAGTCTGTGAAATCCTGGATAAAGGTGGGCTGATCGCTTATCCCACGGATACATTCTACGGGATAGGATGTGACCTCTTCAACAAGAAGGGAATACAACGCATTTACAAGCTGAAGAATCGTCCTCTCAAGAAACCTTTTTCTTTTATATGTGATGATCTCAAAGAGATAAGCCGTTATGCGCAGGTTTCCAACTGGGCCTACAAGACCATGAAAAGACTTCTTCCAGGCCCCTATACATTTATCTTGGAAGGAACCAAGTTGGTGCCCAAAATTATGCTGACAAAGAGAAAGACGGTAGGTATTCGCGTCCCGGACAATAGAATTTGCCTGACCATCGTCGAGACTTTAGGGAGGCCCATCATAAGCACTAGTGCAGGTTTGGATGATCCCTACGCCATCCAGGAGACCTATGCATCGTACCTAGATGCTGTTATTGATGGCGGTGTGCTATACCCAAGTCCTTCCAGTGTGATCTCTTTGATAAATGATGTGCCGGAGGTTATTCGGGAAGGGAAGGGAGATGTGAGTTCTTTCCTCTAGAGGCTGTCGGAAAACGCCCATCTGCGGCGTTACCCTCATCCCTCGTCACTGCGGCGTACCTCTACGTACGCCTCATTTCTCGGGATTTCGGAAGCCTTGCAGTTGGACATTTTCCATCAGCCTCTCAGAAACTGGTTTTTCAACACGGTCTCCTAAGAATTCTTAATCACCCCAGTCGAATAGGCTCCGCATTCAAAGGGGCAGGCGAAAGCACGAACGCGGTTAGTACTGTGCAACGTTGAATGTCAAAGCTCAAATGTCAAATGACAAATAAAGCTCTAAAGCCAAATTACCAATTTCAAAACCTAAGAGATCACTACTTGGGTTTTGACATTGGACATTAGGATTTGGCATTGGGATTTTGACATTTGGCATTAGAATTCTGCTCATCAGGCCTCGAGCGCAGCGGTCCTTAAATGCCGACTTGTCGGGATGCTCCTCAAACGCAGTGGTCCTTGAGCCAAACGGGCGGGTCTCTGAGAGATAGGTAAGGCCCTTTTCGGGTTGGTTAGGGGGGTTGTCTCTTTAAGGTGTGTTAGTTCATTCTAATGCGTTCGGAAGGCCATCCCACCTATATTCTATGTGTGTTTTGAGGGCCTTTATGGTGGATTCATAAATGGCTTTTGTGGCGTCTCTGAGAATCAAATCCCAAATACTAGGTCCTATCCTCTTGGGGTAAATCAAATCGACCTCCCCTTCGATTCCTGCCTCTTTTTTTGCAAAATTCACGGCATCCTGGAAATTCCCCAGTACGTCTACAAGACCCAATTCTTTGGCCTTAGCCCCGGAAAAGACCCGGCCATCGGCAATTTCCCGTACCGTCTCCACGGGGAGATTTCTGCCTTCTGCCACTGCCTCCACAAACTGATCCTGGATATCTATGATCAATTCTTGGATGAGTTCCTTCTCCTCGTCTGACATCTCTCTGTGCGGGGAACCTATATCCTTGAATTCTCCACTCTTCAAAACTTCCATACTGATGCCGATCTTCTTGAGAAGCTCTTTGAGTTGGACAAACTGCATAATGACACCAATGCTACCCGTGATGGTCCCAGGATTTGCCACGATTTTGTCTGCCCCCGCAGCCACATAATAGCCCCCCGATGCCGCCAGACTGCCCATGGAAACGATCACCCGTTTTGTCTTGATGGTCCTTCTGACCTCGCGATAGATCTCTTGGGACGGACCCACACCCCCGCCAGGGCTATCTATTCTCAAGATGATGGCTTTGATGGCTTTGTTTTTCTTGAATCTCACCATCTGTGAAACGATGCTCTGAGATTCCATGATTGGGCCTTCGATGGGAATCACGCCTATTTTTTTGCCAAATGATAGGTTTGAGGAAGGTGCAAAAAAGGTGAGAACAATGGTCATCAGGGTCCCCAGAAAAAGGACGGCGATACCAAGAATAATGATGACTGTGAGTATGGGACGTTTTTTCGTAGACATTTTCCCGAATGCTCTAAGGGCCTGTCTCTACGCCGGGTAGGGTGGCAGTGTTGGAGGCAAAGGCTTTCGTTGAAAAGGCGAAACGAAACAAATGGAATCTGTCTCTTTCATTTAGCGTCAAACGGTTTCTGTCTTTTCAGTCTCCTCTTCAACGGAGGCGCTATCAGAAGAATCGCTCTCATCCTGTTTTTCCGGAGGAGATTCCTCAGGTTTCTGATCGTCAGCCGGAGACTCACGTTGCAGATTCATCATGCCTTCCTTCAAAAGCTCTCCTAAGTTTGAAGTGGCCTCTTTATGATCATTGAGATAGCTTTGGTATATCTCCTTCTCCTCGCTCTCTTCCAGTTTCCTTACGGATAGACCAATTTTTTTATCGTGTCCTGAAACGTTTATCACTTTAGCCTGGATCACGTCATCCATCTTGAATCTGCTGAGAGGGTTACTTCCTTTGTCCTTGGACAGTTCGGAGACGTGGATAAGACCCTCTATCCCTTCCTCCAACTCCACAAAGACGCCAAAGTCAGTTATGTTAGTCACAGTGCCGGTAACGCGAGTCCCGGGCCTGTACTTTTCAGGAACGTGCTCCCACGGATCAGAAGACAGCTGCTTGATGCCCAATGAGAAACGTTCGCTCGGCTTGTCAATATTCAGAACCACCGCTTGCACCTCTTGTCCCTTTTTGTACATTTCGGAGGGGTGTTTAATCCTCTTTGTCCAAGAGATGTCTGAGATATGAACAAGGCCATCTATGCCTTCGTCGATACCGATGAAAATGCCAAAATCCGTGATATTCTTTATCTTTCCCTCTATGGTGGTCCCTACAGGATATTTTTCTCCAATAATGTCCCAAGGATTTGGTTCCACCTGCTTAAGGCCCAAAGAGATACGCTTGTTCGGGGGGTCTATGTTCAAAACAACAGCCTCAACAAAATCACCGACCTTGACCATCTGAGAGGGGTGTCTAATCTTTCGAGTCCAGGACATCTCT
>JASFEQ010000453.1:0-3480 GCA_050124735.1 Desulfobacteraceae bacterium
CAGAATGTGGAAAAAGACCTCAGGTTGTTCATCCCCTAGCGCCCAGGTGCCGATCAAACGCTCATCCACCCCGGCATCTTCAATATCAGATATGGGGTTTGTCCAATAGTCTATACAAGAAACCAATAGTAACGGAATAAGTGCCAAGAATACGAGCCTCGCATAATCTACTCCTTCCCTGTGCAAACAGAAGGATTATCTTGTCTTAAACCTCCTGCTGAAACTTGTAATCAAAAGTGCAAAAAAACCAAAAGCGAAAGTCAGCACGGTTGCTCTTTTTGCCCCACGGAACCCGTGGGCTACGGTGGAGATGAGTCACCCTCCACCTCCGCCTGGAACACCTCCGTTAGCAGGAGCAGGTGCTCCATTTCCAAAAAGAGAGAATTCTGATACTTCAAACGTAATCGTCTGATTATTTGTATCGACATCAGCAATTTGGAGTGCTACCCAGCCGGATGAAGGTGAGTTCCATCGGTACACTTGGAGCTCATTTGGATCCGTTATTCCCGCACTGTCAAGATCTGCCTGTGTATAAGGGATCGTCACTGTTATGGGACAATCAACGGTAATGTTAGGCTCTTCAATATTTACGCCTACCGCCCAGCTGATTCCGTTGATTCTCGGAGAAGGCGGAATATTGACAATGTTCGCCACCATAACTGTGCAGGGATCGGAAAGACATCCCGTCGGAATCCTAATTTCAACGGGGCTACCATTTACGTCGAAATTCAGGATCTGCTCTCCGGCACTCACATCGACGGGAAATGAGTTTATGGGTTCCCATACAGGCAGATTCGTGGAGATCAAGGTGAGGGTGGATTCATCAACACTGCCGAAGATTTGATCGAGCCATGGGAGATTTTGAACCATCCTGAGCGGTCCGACAAAACGGGCCAAGTTCCATGTTTTTTGTGAGGGCTCACCATCTGTAGTCAGATCCATCTGAACCCTGAGAGTATCTACGGGGTTTCCGTTAAAAGAGATTGCCTCTTGTGCAGTAATGGCAACCGTCGTCTCGACGGAACCACTCAAAGGAAGGGTTTCAGGGGGTGGCGCGTTGGGGCCTCTATAACTCACCGTAAGGGATCCACTGAAATCTCCAATCGATAAAACACTCTCCCCTATCTGCGTTCCATGTTCGAAAAGTCTTAGGGGGGGACCGTAAGTGCCTGATCCATCAAATGTCATACCCACAGACACACTCGGTATAAACAGATCAAAATAAATGCTCTCAGAAGAAATCTGTATATAACTCGATTCCACATTATACTGCTCGTTGTAGGAGGAAGTCCCATCAAAAGCTAATGTACCAAAAGAAGGATCTGTGATCGTGCCAGTAAACGCCATTTGAGCACGCCTTCGTCCTTCGGATGGAACCGATACAGTGAGATTACCAAAATTCATGCTTATGAAAGAACCGTTAAACTGGCCCTCGAGTGTAGATGGAGATACTGAATACGTCCATCTTGCCCCTTGATCTAGAGGAACGTGATCAAGGGTAAAATCTGCGGAAACGACCCGGCTTCCTAACAAGAGACAACATACCATGATAAAAAAAGATACTTTTCTCAGCATTTTGTAGTCCCTCCTTTGATTGAGTGATTAAAACCTGTCAATGGGGAGGTCCATAAATATATAAATAACCTTATATTCTTATAGCTTACTTATTTATGGACGTCCTTCTATTTGCGCGGTTGCCAATCAGAAATCTTCCAGTCATCGGTACTCCTTCCAGACACTCGTTTGGTGTGAGGCAGGGTGCTTATAGATTAATGACAGTTCTTTTCAGTTTTATCTGGCGGAAATGTTCAGATTTGGAGAGGTGTAGTCAGATGCCGGATTTGCCTCTGGTGGAATCTAAAGCAAGCGTCGTACCATAAGGATTGCTTCCCGCTCTTTCCTGCAGGAGAGCTTTGGTGAGGAATGAAACCAATCTAGCTGTGGAAGAGAGAATAGCTGTAATTGCAATATAGTACATTCTTGTCGGGAAAAACTTCAAATGTCAAAAGAAATTTAGATTGTGAAAATTGAGAAAACTTCAACACGGCCTCATGGTATCCTTGGGGTGCAACCAAGATTGACATGGTAGCCTTGGGTTTTGGAAATGCTTTTGGAATCGGCAGGTTAAGAACAAGCAAGCAAGGTTTACAGCGCAACAAAAGTTGCACCGAAAGAGTAAGGTGGGAGAGCCTCTTTCAACAGGATTAACAGGATTTTTGGAGAGTGGGTCACATCTTAAAACTAAAACTTCTGATTTGAAACTTAATATTTAAGATGTGACCCCATTTTCTTTGAGTTGGGCCACTGCTTTGCCAATACGGTCGATGGCCTTTTCCAGGTTTTCCACACTGGTGGCAAAGCACATGCGCAAATGCTTTTCAGCATGGGAACCAAAGGCAGAGCCGGGAAGGGCTGCCACACCCACGTGCTCCAGAAGATATTCGGCGAAATCCTCTGCACTCATCGGCAGCTGACTTACGTTCGGAAATGCATAAAATGCCCCTTCCGGAGATTTGCAGGAGATGCCCGGGATCTCATTGAGAGCGGGTATAAATATATCTCGTCTTCTTTTGAAATCCTCCATCATGGCCTGCCTCTCGGTCTGATCGCCGAGCAGTGCCCTAGCCCCTGCAAGCTGGGCAAAGGGCGCGACGCAGCTCACAGAATTTATAATGAGCTGGGTCAATGGCTCCGCCAACCAAATTGGGGCAGCGACAAACCCCAGGCGCCAGCCCGTCATTGCATAGGTCTTGGAAAAAGCCTCGAGCATGATCGTGCGCTCCCTCATGCCGGGCAGGGTCCCGATAGAAATGTGTTCTCCTTCGAAGAGCATGTGGGCATATACTTCGTCGGACAGGACGACGATGTCGTTTTTGATGGCGATTTCGGCAATAGCATCAAGTTCTGAACGGGTTAGCGTGCCGCCGGTTGGGTTGTGAGGATAATTCAAGATGATGAGGCGAGTGCGATCGGTCACTCGGCTGGCCAAATCATCCGGCGTGAATCGAAAATCCTTTTCCTCCAGAATCGGGAGCGGCACGGCTTTTGCTCCGGCATACAGTGTGACGGACTCGTAGACGGGAAAGCCCGGATCCGGATAAATCACCTCGTCCCTGGGGCCAGCCAGCGTCATAATCGCATAGTGAAGAAACGGCTTGCCTCCAGGGCCCACCACGATTTCCTCCGGGCGGTAATCTCCCCTTCCATCGCCACGTAACCATTCACAGCAGGCCTGGCGCAAATCCAAGAGTCCCTGTGAAGGACAATAGTGCGTTTGCCCTTCTTTCATCTGGGCGTAGGCCTCTTCAACGATGTTTGAAGGCGTATTAAAATCCGTGTCCCCAATCTCCAGGTGGACAATGTCCCGGCCTTCACGCTCCAGTTCTTTGGCCTTGGCCAGAACCACGAAAGCACTCTCTGTCTTCAGGCGATACATCCTGTCTGCAAGTCTCATAAGATACCCTCTCAGGGAAGCTAATG
>JASFEQ010000454.1:0-3468 GCA_050124735.1 Desulfobacteraceae bacterium
ATGAAACTCAGAACCCCCACCTTTTCGGGAGGCTTAGGGCCCTTGGGGGTCACCTGCTGTTTGGAGAGCAGTTCCTTCTGTTTGGCCGTATCCAGCATCATTGTCCTATCCAGTTTCCCTTTCTTGTCTGCCGCCTCAGTCTCAGTTGCCTTCTCTGCAGCGACAAAAAGGATGACATGTTTCCCAACAATGATGTTGTCGCCGTGGGAGAGTTTGTGTGAGACGACCTTCTGGTCGTTAATAAATGTGCCGTTCGTACTTTGAAGATCCGTGACAATGTAGTCAGAGCCCACCTTATCTATCTTCGCATGGTAAGAAGAGACGGCCAGGTTATCAATAATAATGCCATTGTCGTCATTGCGACCGATGGTAATGCTATCTTTCAGAAAAGGATATTCTTTGATCACCTGTTTGTTGAAGGTTAAAATGAGCCTGGGCATGATTTCACCCCCGAATTTAAGGTCATTAAAATATTATCTTAATAAAATAGAAAACATCAAGATAAAATTAACTTAAGATTTAAATTTTTTTATTACTTTCTGTATATTTCCTATCCCTCCGGCCAACGGAAGCCCAATTTTACTTAAAGGGCTAACCGTTTTCTTTTTCATGTCTGTCAAAAAGATAGAAACCACGGTCGTATTATCATGGGCCCCCCGTTTTAGAACCTTTTCCACAAACTGGTTGCACAGGCTCGCAGGGTCATCCACACCCTGTGTCATCTCCAGGATTTCTCTATCAGAGACCAGATCCGTCAGCCCATCTGAGCATAGTATCAAGCGATCATTGTTTGAAGGTTCAATCTCAAAGATTTCTGCTTCCACGTTTTCTGCAGAACCCAGATTTCTGGTTAATACATGCTTTAGCGGAGCTGATGAGGCCTCCTCTTCTGTCATCACCCCCATTTCAACCTGTTCGGCAACAATCGTGTGATCTTTGGACAGCCTTTCGATATGACCATCCCTTACCATGTAGATGCGGCTATCACCCACATTGGCGGCAATGATTAGAGAGGGCGTAACGAGCAAAGTGGCCACGGTGGTCCCCATCCCTTGGTACTGTTCATGTTCCAGAGCCATTTCATATACGACCCTGTTGGCCAGTCTAATACTACTTAAGAGATAATTGCCTTGTATGGTGACTGAATTGTCAGGATAGCCGAAGAGTTCATCTTCATAGGCCTCCTGCTCGACCCATCTGCGAAAGCTCTTGTTGATGAGCTCCACAGCGATCTGACTGGCCACCTCACCCGCTTGATGGCCTCCCATGCCATCGGCCACAACATATAGGCCCAGAGAATCTTCCGTGGAGTAGCAATCTTCATTGCCCCCCCGTTTCAGCCCCACATTTGTTATTCCTGATGATGCGATTAACAATGTTTCTCCAATAAGAGCTTGCCTAACAGAGGTCCTGCCTACTGTAAAGGATCCCCCTGGACGATTCTTGTTCTCTTCAACGCCTCTATCTTTGAGATAAGGAGTCTGACAATCCTTTCCATTTCTTCTGCGTTACTGAATCTATCTTTCGGATCCTTGGCTAGGGCCTTGTTCAGGATCTGCTCACAGACTCTGGGGATTTTGGGATTATAACTGCGCAGGGAAGGATGTCTTACTTGAGTAATCTGATATAAGAGACTGCTCAAATTCTCTCCGTGGAAGGGCAATTCCCCTGTCAACAGTTGAAAAAAAAGGACCCCTAAGGAGAATATGTCCGATCGCAGATCCATTTTCTGACCCATGATCTGTTCAGGTGACATATAGTTGGGGGTACCAAGGATTACCCCTGTCTTGGTTCTGGAAGAGGAGATGGCCTTTGCAATACCGAAATCCGTCACTTTGACCCCCCCGTTCCTTAGGAGCATGATATTGGCGGGCTTAATGTCCCTGTGGATAACATCAGCTCTGTGGGCAAAGTCAAGGGCCTCAGCCACTTCTGCAATAACATCTAGGATTTTCGTGAAAGGGAGAAGGTTTTCCTTAAAAATGTACTTTTCTAAATTTTCGCCTTCCAGAAATTCCATAGCCATATAAGTGAGATCGCGATCTTCCCCCACATCGTAAATGGTTACTATTGATGGATGTGAAAGCTGTCCAGCTATCTCCGCCTCGCGAAAAAAACGCTCCTTGATCTCTTGGATTAAATCCTCTTCAAACTCGTCTGAAAAACGGATCGTCTTGATGGCCAGAAGACGGTTTATCTTAGGGTCTAGCGCCTTGTAAACTTGCCCCATGGAGCCTTTGCCCAGTTCCTCGAGAATGTCAAATCGCCCAACCCTGGACCGACTCTCCTCAGAAGCATCTGCCAATATGCTCACTTCTCTGTTTTCCAAATAACCGCCAAGGGTAGAGGAGTTATCAGAGGCTTTCATTTTGGGTATGCGCTCATCAAGGTCCCGATAGCTTCCCCACTTGCGGATATACTCATAGGCGATCAAGGCCCTGTCGGTCATTCGCTTTCTTTCATATTCCAGGGCTAGGTTATAAAAGAGTTCTTTGGTCTCTTCGTCCACGGGTAATCTTCGAAACTTGTCGAAGGCAAGATCAAGAAGGCCTTGGCTTTGAAAGCTGAGGCCCAGCAAACGGTTGGTTTCAATAGAATCCCTTCTGTTGCCTCTTGTGACGAGTAGGTGTTTGAGAGAGATTGTGAAATAGATGGTGAGAATGGCACATAAGATATAAGTGGTTTTGAACCAGATACCCTTGGCGGATAAGAGCAGAATTCCCGCTAGCAGGGGGAGAATGATTAAACCCACTACCAGGGCTGTCTTGCTCAACTCTCCCATACGCGGGAACAAGAGGGATGCAATCCCGCCCAGCAAAAATATGCTCAAGATCTCAAAATGAAACATAAAGGGGGGGCGAGTTATAAAGGTGGCGCTGATAATGTTCTCCAAGATATTGGCGATCAGTACACCCTCAGACACGCTTGAGGGGGCAGGGGAGTTCATGAGTCTGCTTTCCGAAGCGTTTAAGCCTATGACTGCTATTTTCCCTTTCAGAATGGGGCGCGCCTGTCTCGCCCTCAGGATATCCACAAAAGGATCTTGTGGAAAGGGATCCTGAATATTTCTAAACCTTACGAGCAGGTTTCCGTTGCTTATTGCAATCCTCTGGCCTTTTAACCGAATCTGATTCTCCACCACAGTGACTTCGTTGGGTTGTAGGTCTTGATACGCGATGGCGAGTCGAAAGGGGAAAGATGGCAAGAGGAATCCTTTATAGTTGACAAACATAGGGTGGGATCGAACCGCCATACGGTTTTCAAGTGCCAATCTGTCATGACCCATCCCGAGCGCATTTCGCGCAAGCTCTGGGAATGGAATTGAAACACGGTTGGCTGAAACCCTCATTTTTAAGGAATCGGAGAGCTGGGCCGAGGTCAGGAAATCTCTTGAAAGTCTAGCGTCACCTCCCCTTTCAGTCCTGTCAGGGGAACTTCCAAGTTCCACGGAGGCTGGAAGGATCACAT
>JASFEQ010000455.1:0-3467 GCA_050124735.1 Desulfobacteraceae bacterium
TTTCTGCTTAGCCAGGCGGCATGGTGCCTGTAGTCTTGGCGGGTCAATCAGGTAATCCCTGATTTCGGGGTTCTAAATGCCTGGATTTTGACTAGGGATTGGAGGAGGGCACTTTGGAGAACAAGATTTTGAGCAATCTCATCGACAGGTTTGAGCAATCTCATCGACAGGTAAAAATGAAGACCCCCTTGGGTGGAAGTCGGGGCACCCAAGGGGGGAAAGGAGGGGTAATTACCCTTTGAGGGTGAGTTTCAGTTTTAATCGCAGGTTCAAGACTCAAAGGGAACCACGTCCAGCAGTGCATCATGATGCACTACTGTCCTTTAAACAAGATCAATGCGAATAATGCAATAGGGTGAAGACTGTATTTTGAAGGGAAAAACACTGTATTTTTGACTGCCATCAGAGCAGGAAATGCCGAGAAGGTGAGTAGCTTTTTTGAAAAAGTGCCGCCACTCCCTGGACAACTACTCTAAAAAAGGAAGGAAACCTTGATGGCTGCCTTTCTTGCATTTTTGTGCGGGTGTGTTCTATGGTTTGTCCAATTATGGATGCAGATCTGTTTGTAAAACGGATCTATTTTAGGCTGTTTCAGGCATTCAATAAAAGATCTTGAAAAAAATTTTGAATGTGGTATCAATAACTCATTGATTTCATTGGATAGTCTCCAAACCATTCCGTTTTGGTCTATCTGGCCCTATAAAAGAAGGACATACCGCAGGCCATTGTCCTAAGGCCCGATGAAGGCTTACTGGGAGATTCATGAAGAATAAGCAAAAAGAGATCAAGGCCAACCTGGAATACCTTAAAAAGCTGTTTATCATGCCTGAATCCCCTGACAAATTCATGGAATTCGGCAACGAACTCCTTGGGATGATCCACGACTTCTTTCAGGAAAAGGGGGGTATTCATAGTGCTATCACGCTCCCTGAGCTCAGCGAGATATTTGATCAGACCGCCGTTCCTGACAGTCCTCATCTGATAAAAGATGTTTTGAGTGAGATCAAAGACAAGGTGACGGCCCACTCGGTGAAGGTGGGCAATCCCTACTACATCGGCCACATGATCAGCGCAGTGCCCTATTTCATGATTCTTATGGAGATGATCATTGCGGCCCTGAATCAGAACCAGGTGAAGATTGAAACGGCCAAGGCCTCCAGCTTCGTAGAAAGAGAATTGGTGGGCTGGTTTCATCGACTCATATTCAATAAAACGGAAAAATTCTATCAAAGACATATACAGAACCCCCGCGTGGCACTGGGGAATGTCACGTCTGATGGCACCATCGCAAACCTTACGGCCCTCATGGTGGCCAGGGAAAAGGCCTTTCCGCCCGATGGCGATTTCCCGGGTATCCGAACCGCTGGCGTTGAGCGTGCCTTGAGGCATTACGGCTATGCAAGGGGTGTGGTCATTGTCTCAACCCGAGGGCACTATTCCATCAAGAAGGCCGCCAATATGCTTGGGATGGGAGAGGAGAATGTCCTGAACATACCGGTCGATGAGCACAATCGCATGGATGTGAGGAGACTCCACCGAAGCATAGAATCCTTGAAAGAAGCGAAAGGAGGGGAAAGGACAAAGATTATTGCGATCGTTGGCATTGCGGGCACCACTGAGACAGGGAATGTGGATAATCTCCAGAAACTGGGCGAGGCAGCCAGTGAGCTAGGCGCCCATTTCCACGTGGATGCCTGTTGGGGTGGCGCGGCCCTGCTGGTGGATGAGTATCGAGAGCTATTCAAGGGCATCGAAGGGGCGGATTCCGTCTCCATTGATGCACACAAACTACTCTATTGTCCCATGTCCATGGGCCTCGTGCTTTTTAAGAGTGAGAGAGACCTGAACTATCTGATGCAATCGGCCAATTATATTATCCGCAGGAATTCCGTGGATACGGGAAGATTTACCGTTGAGGGCTCTCGCCCCTTTGCCTGCTTGAAACCGTGGGCCTCTCTCAAAATCATTGGCCGTGAGGGTTATGGCCTGCTTTTCAAGAGCGCGAAACAAAACACGGATTCCCTCAGAGAGATCCTGGATGGATGCGGGAGCTTTGAGGTCCTGAATTTCCCTGAACTCTTTATCCTCAACTACCGCTTTATCCCGCAAATCGTTAAGAAACAACTTTATGAATGGGATACTGAAAGAAAGGCGTCCGGAGACAGGCAAGAGGTGAAAGCGCTGGAGAGGAGTATCAGGAAGGTAAACCATGTTGTTAATGCACTGAACATCAAACTGCACAAGGCCCTCAGACTGGATGACTCCACATTTGTGTCAAGGACCACGCTGGAATCAACACGCTATCGACCTCAAAACATTGTGGTTCTGAGGGCGGTCCTGGTCAATCCCCTCACGGACAAGGCCATTCTCCAGGAGATAGTGGATACACAGAATCGTATCGGCCAGGAAATTTGGAAGGAATTCAACGCTGCCTACCAACGAATCCTCTCCCTCTCCTAACCCCAGAGATTTTTTTGATGAGTCAAGGCATTCAGAACATATTCTCGCTAAAAACTATACTTTGGCTAAACAGCTAGCCGGCGGTCGGCAAGACGCCGGGCCGCCTCATCAGTATCTACCCCTTCGGTCTCGGCCAGTTCAAAAACCTGTGATAAGTTGTCTTTGATGGTTTTAGTGACCTTTTCCTCGGCTTCCTTCCGTGACCAGCCCCTCGTTTCCATACCGATAATGGCTATGGCTCCTCCGCTGTTTGCTATAAAGTCGGGTGCATACAAAATCCCCCGTTCTCGCAATCGCAAGGCGTCCCCTGGGATGGCAAGTTGATTATTTGCTGCTCCAGCCACTGCCCGGCAGCGCAAACGAGTAATGGTCTTCTCATTTAGCACGCCACCGACTGCACATGGGGCAAATATGTCACAGGGGCTCTCGTAAACCTCCTCGGGAAGAAAACACTGAAGGCCAACTTCATCACAAAAATGTGTAACGGCGGCCTCATCCACATCACTAAAGAAGACTTCTGCCCCGGCGTTTCGCAGGAGTTCAATCAATTCCCGGCCCACGCTACCCACGCCTTGAATGGCGATCCGTTTGCCAACCAAACTGGCGTCACCAAAAAGTCGTTCAACGACCACTTGGATGCTGGTGAATACGCCCAGGGCCGTGAACGGCCCGGGGTTGCCTGCACCACCCGCCCCAGGTGTGCGAGCAAAAACATAGGGGGTACCGGTTTCAGCAATAATGTCCATATCCTCAGAGGAGGTGCCCAGGTCCGGTCCTGTTAGAAAGAGTCCCTTGTGGTTCTGAACAAAAGCACCGTAACCTCGCAGCAATTCCCTCCTTGCCACCGGATCAAGGTCATCCGGTATGGCAATAACCGCTTTTCCGCCGCCGGCCTCAACCCCGGCCGCAGCCCATTTATAGGTCATACCGGCTGCTAATCTCAGGGCATCTTGTAACGCTGCATGGAGACTGGGGTAGGGCTTCATGCGCGTACCCCCTATGGCCGG
>JASFEQ010000456.1:0-3467 GCA_050124735.1 Desulfobacteraceae bacterium
AAAAATGCTTCAATTGATCTCCCGTGAGGCCTTCTCGCCTCGCCAACGCCATTTTAACTTCTTCTCGCTAGCTCACTTCGTTGTCGGTCGAGCCTCCCAATCAAAATCGATCTGAGGATCGTCATACGGGAGACGTATCTCATCCGCAGGGTTATAGACATGGGATGTAAAATAAAACAGATTGACAGGACCTTGAATGGTTTTGCACCCATGTGCGATTCCGGGTGGGATCTTAATAACCTTTGCGGGCTGTAAATCCCCCATGTAGAAATCCATGATTTCTTTAAACGTGGGGGAGTCTTCGCGCAGATCACATAGCCCAACCCGGAGGACCCCTGTAGCCACGTACCACCAATCGGTTTGGATACGGTGGTAATGCCAGGCCTTGATGACACCATCAAACATGAGACTATGACTCCACTGACCAAAGGTTTCCACAAAAGAGTCGTCCGTCGCACGGATGATCTCACGAAAAAAGCCTCGATCGTCTGCGTGGGTGACCAATTCCTTCAAAACAACGCCCTCAATCAAGATACCCTCCCAACAATGACGGACCAGATAAATTTTGCCATGAGCCCACTCACAAAATGACTTTCCTTCTCCCCCACTATGAAAAAAACGCTCTTACGGTCCCAATGATCTTTTCCATGTCTCCCTTTGTGAGTTCAGGATACATGGGAAGGGAAAGGATCTCTTGTACGGCCCTTTCTGTAATGGACAAATCCGTGGAAGTTCCCATTCTGCTGCCATAGGCCGGTTGTTGATGCACCGCCATGGGATAGTGTATTTGAGCCCCGATACCTCGATCCACAAGGAATTTTTGTAATGCGTCGCGACGAGGTGAACGCACGACGAATTGGTGATACACATGTGTGGAATCGGATCGAACCTTTGGCAAAGCCACATCGCACGACTTCAATCCCTCCATGTAGAGCGCGGCCCAATGCCTCCGCAGATCATTGTCCTCTTCCAAGTGCGTTAGCTTGACCCGAAGAATGGCTGATTGGATCTCATCCAAACGGGAGTTCCAACCTGCAAGCTCACTCTTAAACCTCTCCCGCCATCCGTACTCCCGAAGCAGTCGCACCTTGACAGCAAGCGCATCGTCGTTGGTTACCACCATGCCTCCATCTCCAATGGCCCCCAAATTTTTCGTGGGATAGAAGCTGAAACAGGCCATATGAGACCAGGCCCCCACTCGCTTACCTTGGTATATGGCGCCATGAGCCTGGCTACAGTCTTCGATGACGCAGAGATTGTGCCTTTTGGAAATTTTCAGTATGGGTTCCAGATTTGCTGGCTGTCCATACAAGTGAACCGGAATGATCGCTTTTGTTCTGGAATTCACCACCTCTTCCAGGGAGTCAGGATTCAGTGTATAGTAATCTGGTTCAATATCAACGAGAACAGGCTGAGCCCCAATCAACTCAATGGCGGCCACAGTGGCCACGGCCGTATGGGAGACGGTAATAACCTCATCCCCCCTGGACACCCCACAAGCAGCCAAAGCCAAATGCAGGGCTTCGGTGCCACTCCCTACTCCTACACCATACTCTACACCGATGTAGTCTGAGAATTCTTCTTCCAGTTTGCTGGTTTCCTCGCCCAGAATATATTGCCCATTTTGGAGCACGCCTTGGATGGCCGCATCAATTTCGCTCTTGTGAGCCGTGTATTGGGCCTTTGGGTTTCCACAGAATATCATTGTAGCACCTTTACTTCAGGCACGTACACGATCCACTTACCACCCAGATTGCTGAACCTTTTCTCTTTTTCAAGGATCTCTTTACTGTGATTCCATGCAAGCAACAGCGCATAATCGGGATAATTCTTTTCAAATACGTCGTAGGCCTTGATGGGTATGTGAACGCCTGGGCTAAACTTTCCCTGCTTGATGGGAGTGGTATCACTAATAAATTCGACGAGTTCTGAGGTGATGTGACAATAATTCAAAACGGTCGTACTCTTTGAGGTGGCAGCATAGCCTACGATACGCTTTCCCTGTTTTTTTAACGCTTCAAGTAGACCTACCAGTTCCTCTTTAGACCTTTCAATTTTCTGGCGTAACTTCTCATAGGTCTCTTTTTGGTGGAGTCCCATGCGTTTTTCCTTTTCAAGGGTGTGAGCGACTGAGGGTGACGCCTGATAGGCGTTCCTGTGCGAAATGAAATAGCGCAATGAACCTCCATGCACATCCTGAGGCTCCACATGGATGACCTCTAGCCCGTACAACTCAAATAGGTAGCTCACTGAAGTGAGAGAAAAATAAAACGCATGCTCATCATAAATCTGGTCATAGGAGGTCTTTTCTACGATATCTCCCAGGTAAGGATCCTCGAATATGAGAACCCCTTGGGGCTTCAGGAGTAGCTTTATACCTTCCACAATCGAGTGAAGGTAGGGAATGTGGCACATCACATTGGCGCCCAAAATGGCATCTGCCTGGCCATTTTCCTCGAGAATTCTTGTTGCAAGATCGGCGTCAAAGAATTCCTTCGTCACCGTCATGCCGCTGTCAATGGCCACTTGAGCCACATTGGAGGACGGCTCCACCCCGAGATGATTCATTCCCTGTTTGGCAAAATGCTTCAACATGATCCCATCATTGCTTCCGATTTCCACAACAAATGGATTTGAACTTCCAAGATAATTTCGGCTGACGGCATTCGCAAAATCTTCAAAATGCAGTGCCATTCGTTTGGATGTGGACGAGTAGAAGGCATAATGATCGTGAAACATCCTTTCTCGATCCACCAACTCTGTGAGTTGGACCATATGGCACACGTCACAGAATCCGACCTTGAGCTCAAAAAAATACTCCCCAGCAAATTGTTCGGGAAGAATGAAATTATTGGCGATGGGCATTTTTCCAAAAGATATGAACGGATCCATGTCTGATTGGCAAATCAAGCATTTCGTCATTATTAATCCTCGGCTAATCTTTTGGTAACGTTCAAAAGTGTTGGCATTTCCTGTTATCTAGTCGGAGGCAATGCCGGTCTCCGAAAGGTGATATCTCAGAAAAAATTCCACCCAAACTCCGCAGTGGACTGATCTTTGAGGCTTTACGCCCATTAACTAATCGCAGAATGTCCCGTTATTACTTAGAAAATCTTTCTCAAAGTCTCAAAGATCAGACCACCGGCAAGGAGCAAAATAGATATCACCTTGAGGAGATTGGCATTGCCGGAGAATCGACTATCCGACTAAAACTTGCTGGTGCAAAAGATTGTGCCAACACTTTTGAACGTTACTAATCTTTGTACTTCAAACAACCCTTCACCTTTCCTGGGATCCCGCTTCAAACCTTGTTTACGGAGGGCCAGCTTCTCCATTGGCAGGATATCAGTACAACTTGTCCCCTTCGCTCCTCTCGAATCTCATCTGGGAGATCTGCTCAGAGACGAGGCCCATCATGAAGATGAGAACGGATGTTGTGAACAGAAGGGCACTCATATTCGTAAAAC
>JASFEQ010000457.1:0-3467 GCA_050124735.1 Desulfobacteraceae bacterium
CCAGTGCCCTCAGTGCGGGGCGCCGGCTACCCTGGAAGAGACAGACCATCTTTTCAGCTGCCAATTCTGCAAGGTCAACTCTTATCTGCTGAGTAGGGTCTATCGATACGTGCTGCCACACTCTGCAGGAGAAGACAAAGAACTCCTGTTTTTCCCTTACTGGCGTTTCAAAGGCATGTTCTTCTCCTGCGTCTCCAACGGCATCAATCACCGAATTGTTGACGTCAGTTACCAGGCTGCTAAGTCCGCGTATTTTCCCATGTCCCTGGGGCTGCGCAGTCAGACCATGAAGCTCCGATTCCTCACTCCAGACACGGAGGGCTACTTTCTCGACACCAGCCTTCCCCACCAGGAAATGATGCAGATCATTG
This sequence comes from Desulfobacteraceae bacterium, assembly GCA_050124735.1. GTDB lineage: Bacteria > Desulfobacterota > DSM-4660 > Desulfatiglandales > HGW-15 > JASFEQ01. Next base: position 372 of record JASFEQ010000457.1, read on the forward strand.
AGCAGCGATATGACGCCTCCCTCCCAAAGCCCATCTACCACTGGGACTTTATCGGGGAAACCCTTAGCCAGATCTATTCCCCATTTTATGTGGACGGCAAAGTGTATGACGCCGTGTTGAACAGGCCTGTTTCGCCATCGCTTCCTGGGGATTTCCATACGACCACACTCCCTGGAGGCCATCCTCAGTGGAGCCTTCAATTTGTGCCCGCGCTTTGTCCCAGCTGTGGCTGGGATTTGAAGGGCCAACGGGACTCTTTAGCCCTCAACTGCGATAACTGCAACTCTGTCTGGTACCCGGGAAAAGAAAAGCTCAAAAAACTTAAATTTGCCTACCTGCCGGAGGAGGGCGATAATATCACCTACCTACCCTTTTACCGGATAGAGTCGGATGTGTCTGGTCTGGAGCTCAATTCCTACGCGGACCTCATAAAAGTGGCCAACCTGCCCAAGGTGGTTCAGAAGGATTGGGAAGATAGGCCGATTCACTTCTGGTCACCCGCCTTTAAGGTTCGACCAGACGATTTCTTACGCTTCGCGCGCAACCTGACTCTCTCTCAACCACAAGAGAAATGGGAGTATGAATTTCCCAAGGCGCAAATCTATCCAGTCACCATGCCGCTCACAGAGGCCATTGAGAGCCTAAAGTTGAGCCTCGCCAGCTTTATGAAACCCCAGAAAGTCCTCTTCCCCAAGCTGCAGGAAACGGAAATAAAACCGAAAAACTTCCTCCTTCTATTTATTCCTTTCCATGAAAGGGCCCATGAGCTTACCCAGCCAGCCTTTCAGCTGAACATAAACAAGAATCTGCTGAGATATGCCAGGCATCTGTAAAATCTATTAGACAGGATTAACTTGATTCATCTGCCTTTTTGTCCTTCACGCATGCAAACTCGCGCCTCTGGCGGGCAGGGATCTTAGGTATAACTGCAGACCCACGCAGATTTACACAGACGATATGTAGAATCGCTTGAGCCCTCCGTATGACGGAGGCTCCCAATGTTCTCACATTGGGAAATATGGAGACCCGAATAACAAAAAACAAGCTAGCTTATTTTTGTTACAAGGTTCTCCATAGAGCTGCAAGCGATCCATAAATGGCCGATACTGAGGCTAGCCGAAGGGAAGCCCAGCAATGGCGGGACTAGCGGGAGAGAGATTATCGAGAAAAGGGGAAGAATCCTTATGATCCTGTAAATCCTGTCGAACAGAAAAATGCTCCTAGCCGTAGGAGCAGTGACATCTGGTTGTTTGTACCAGCTGACCTAGGAATACGCTTGACACTGCAATGAATTTGTATTTAATCTTCAAACTGTGTGCATGGCCCTTGAATTAACCTAAGTCTCGAGGAGGGGAGTAAGATGAAAGAAGTGAAGAAGGATCTACAAGCATTAACGAGGCAGCTCAAAGCGCTGGCCAGGGACACAGAGCGGTTAGCAAAAAAATTGGATAAGCTTCAGAAGGCCCAGGCCGCCAAGAAGCCCAAGGTTAAACGTCGGGCTAGGCCTGCAAAAAAGAAGGTGACCAAAAAAAGAGCCCCCAAGTTAAGCGCAAGTCAGAGTGTCTTGAATATTATCAAAAGGAGCAGCAAAGGCGTTGACACCGCGACACTGAGAAAGAAGACCGGCTTTCAAGGCAGAAAAGTGAGAGATATCCTTTACAGGCTCAAAAAGCAGCGTAAAATCAGAAGTCCGCGCAAGGGCGTTTATATTAAAACAGCACGAGCGTAGATGCTTGCTGTTTTACTAGAATTTGCCGACACTTGATCTGACCGATATTTCACCCCCACTCCGCCCTCCCCTGTGGGATATTTTCGCCAGAGGCAAAAAGAGGAGGGGCAAAGTGGGATTTTGACCCCATGAGGACACTAATCTCTTTTATCCTTTTTCTCACAGTTTTTTTCACGCTCTACGGATCGCTTCACTACTACCTTTACAGGAAGCTGACGCGTGCATTAACTGTGACGTCGCCCTATCATGCGCTGATAGTTGTCTTCCTTCTCTTGATGCTTCTTGCCCCTGTCCTTGTCAATATTCTTGCCAGGCAGGGGAGCCATCTCTTGGCCACTTATCTGGGCTATATCGGTTACACCTGGATGGGGGCTTTGTTCCTTTTCTTCTCCATACATCTTCTCATCGATATCTTTCAGGGCATTGCTCATCTACTCTCCAAATCCTCTTTACAGGTTCTCACACTTCTCAACCCTGGAAATAAAGTCAGTTTCTTGTTTGCTGTTCTGTTGAGCATGGGAATCATTATTTACGGAAGTTTTGAAGCAAAAAACATTAAGCTTGAAACACTCACGCTAAAAACCAAGAAACTTCCACCCGAATCCAAAAGCCTCAGAATTGTCCAAATATCTGACATCCATTTCAGCGTGATAAACGGTGTGAGTTTGGCGCGTGAAGTTGTGGACAAAATTGATGGGCTCGACCCCGACATCATTGTTTCTACAGGTGACCTCACTGACCGGGGACTTAATGAGAATGAAAGGGTTACAGGTCTTCTTAATGGCCTCAAGGCGCCTTATGGCAAGTACGCAGTCACGGGGAACCATGAATTCTATACGGGCATTAATGAGGCCATTGAATTTACAGAAAAGGCAGGCTTCAGAATGCTCAGGAACGAGGGGATCCGGGTCGCTGACCTTGTGAATATGGTGGGTGTGGATGATCCTGCGGCAAAACGTTTTGGGATGGACGCTAATGTGTCTGAAAGTGAAATACTTGGCAAACTCTCCAACGATAAGCTCACTATTCTTCTCAAACACCGACCCATGCTAAGTGAGAAAAGCAAAGGTCTGTTTGATCTTCAACTTTCTGGCCATTTGCATAAAGGACAAATCTTTCCCTTCAGCCTTATCACCTCTCTGCTTTTCCGGTATCACGATGGACTTTTCAAATTGGAGGGACATTCATATCTCTATGTGAGCAGGGGCACGGGAACATGGGGGCCTCCTGTGAGGTTCCTCTCACGTCCTGAGATTACCGTGATAGACTTTCAACGAGCGAATTGAACCCCAACCAAGGTCGGAGCTTTTCCCCCGACTTCAAAACTCTTTCCTCCCTCTCGAGAGGCTGTGTTGCAATCCAACAAA
>JASFEQ010000458.1:0-3458 GCA_050124735.1 Desulfobacteraceae bacterium
CGTATCACGGTCATTCTGCCCTCGGGCAAAGTCATTGGGGATTCTGAAAAGGACCCTGAAAAGATGGACAACCACGTGGATCGCCCTGAAGTGATTCAAGCCCTAAGGGGTCAGGTGGGCATGTCTACAAGATATAGCCGCACCCTTCAAAGGGACATGATGTATGTGGGTATACCGCTGAAAAAGAATTCCCGCATGGTAGGCTTGGTCCGTACGTCCGTACCCTTGACTCCCATAGATGAGGCCATGAGGAGTATTCAGACCAAGATTGTGATAGGCGGTCTGCTCATAGCCGTTCTTGCCGCAATTCTGAGCTTGGTGGTCTCTCGGCGCATCAGCAGGCCCATTGAGGAGATTCGGAAAGGCGCGGAATGCTTTGCACAAGGCGACTTTGAATGCAGACTACCAGTGTCCAATTCCGAAGAATTGGGAAGTCTTTCAGAGACCATGAATCAGATGGCTATTGAACTCCAGGAGAGAATAAATAGCATGCGGGAACAGAGAAACGAGCTTGAGGCCGTGCTATCAAGCATGGTTGAAGGCGTCATTGCGTTGGACAGAGAGGAACGAGTCATCAGTATAAATCAGGCGGCAGCGCAAATGTTTGAAACCAATCCATCCAGCGCACAGGGGCGAAGCATTCAGGAGGTGGTGAGAAACAGCGACCTTCAGAATTTTGTAACAAATGCCCTATCAAATACAAAACCTGTGGAACGAGACATGGTTCTGTACTCGGATGGTGAACGTATAATCAATGGGCACAGTACAGTCCTTCACGATGCAGGGGGTAATCGTATTGGTGCGCTAATTGTGCTGAACGATGTGACCCGTTTGAGGAAACTGGAGAATATTCGACGGGACTTCGTGGCCAATGTTTCTCATGAGATTAAAACGCCGATAACAGCCATAAAGGGTTTTGTAGAGACGCTTCGCGACGCTGCCATGACGAACGGCAAGGACGCTGATCGATTCCTGGCTATTATCCAGAAACATGTGGATCGCCTTGATGCCATCATCGAAGACCTCCTAAGCCTTTCCAGAATAGAAGAGGATGTAGAAGCGGAAGAGATCCTCCTTGAAGAAGGTCGCATAAAGGATGTCCTTGTGACAGCCATTCAGGTCTGCCAAGTGAAGGCAGCTCCCAAGAATATCCATGTGGAACTGAGCTGTAGCGAGGACCTTAAGGCAAAGATTAATCCCCAACTTCTTGAGCAGGCCGTCGTGAACCTTTTGGACAATGCGATCAAATACAGTGACGCGGAAAGTGAAGTGCAGGTTGAGGCGAAAAAAGTAGATAGTAAGATCCTCATCAATGTTCGAGACCAAGGGTGCGGCATTGATCAGAAGCATCTGTCTCGCCTGTTTGAGCGCTTCTACCGCGTAGACAAAGCAAGGAGCCGTAAGATGGGTGGCACGGGTTTGGGTCTTGCCATTGTCAAGCACATTACTCAGGCCCACGGAGGTCACGTCACCGTGGAAAGCACCCCTGAAAGAGGAAGTACCTTCAGTCTGCACCTGCCGACCAACCTAAATTAATCATCAAAAGCCCCCCAAATATCTCATTTATTTTTAATGCACCCCTAACGAATCCCTAACATTTAGTGGTTACTCTTCTAGTCATATGAGAAAGGCGTATTCTGGGCCAAGGTCCTGATATCACGAAAAATATGCCTGAGAATAAAGCAAGGGAAGGAGGTGGTCAGAAAGGAAATGTGATGAGCCTTAACATGAATCTAACACAAATCTAACCATCCACTAACATTCAGTTCTAAAAATGAATTAATTCGGAGGAAAAAATGAAATTTAAAAGTCTTTTAGTATTTGCTTTGGCCGTGGCCCTATGCTTCACGGCAAATGTGGTCTGGGCAGGGAACATCGTGATCAAAGGCTCCACCACAGTTCTACCCATTGCCCAGAAGGTGGCGGAAGCCTACATGAAAGAGCACCCTGATGTGAAGATCAGCATATCTGGTGGTGGCTCAGGTAATGGAATCAAGGCCCTCATCGATGGATCAACCGATATTGCAGACAGCTCTCGATTCATTAAGTCAAAAGAAGTAAAACTTGCCATAGAAAGAGGGGCATATCCGGTTCCCTTTGCCGTGGCCTACGATTGCATCGTGCCCGTGGTGCACCCCTCCAATTCCGTGACTGATATCAGCATGAAGCAACTCAAAGACATCTACATGGGAAAAGTCAAGAATTGGAAAGAGCTTGGCGGGCCGGACAGGAAAATCGTGGTCATCTCCCGCGATACCTCTTCTGGAACCTATGAGGTCTGGCACAAAAAGGTGTTGAAAAAGGAGAGAGTATTTCCGGGAGCCCTTCTTCAGGCCTCAAACGGCGCCATTGTGCAAGCGGTGGCAAAGAACAAGAACGCTATCGGCTATATAGGTTTAGGCTACATGGAAAGGAGTGTTAAGGCTTTAACGGTGAATAGAGTTCAGGGATCCGAAGAGACGACCCTGAACGGCACATACCCCATTAGTAGAGCACTTTACATGTTCACAGCCGGTTGGCCGAAGGGTGACACTCTGAAATTCCTTAACTATGTGATGCACCCTGAAAAAGGGCAAAAGCTTGTGAGTGAAATAGGTTTTGTGCCACTTTATTAAAACAGGCGCGATAACTAAAGTGTCATTGCGAGGAGTGAGATTCCTCGCCCGTCATTGCGAGCCCGTGTCCAGTCAGGGGCGAAGCAATCTCATCTTTTGCCGGTGTGCTTTCTTAGGAAATGCCTGGCTCGGAACAGGCTCCACAATCTCGCAGTGAAGGATGAGATTGCCGCGCTCCCTCCGGTCGCTCGCAATGACAATTGCAAGAATATTAAATGCCCTCGTATTAATTAAGGTGAATGAGATGGGGATGGCGCATGGCGAGTCATCCGTCTGTTCTTGAATGAAAAACCGCGTGAAAGCGAAAGAAAGAGTAGGATGGCAAAAGGTTATCAAAAGGGAAAAGCGCGCCAGAGAAAAGAAAAAACGATCCGTATCTTTTTTTTCTGTGTCGCACTGGCCTCCATTACGACGCTCGCCTTGATTGTCATTTTTCTTTTTATGGAAGGCCTCCCTATCTTCAGCAAAGTCTCAATTAAGGATTTCATTTTCGGAAAATATTGGTATCCCACTGACGATCCGGCCGATTTCGGAATTTTTGCCCTTATTGTGGCTTCCCTGGCCGTGACTGCTGTGGCCTCAGCGATCTCCATACCCCTGGGGGTGATGACAGCCCTGTATCTTGCAGAGGTCGCTTCTGCCCGGGTTCGGGAGTGGGTTAAACCTGTTGTGGAGCTTCTGGCGGCCCTTCCCTCCGTGGTGATCGGCTTTTTCGGCATGGTGGTGGTGGCCCCGTTCTTACAGGACGTGCTCGATGTCCCTACCGGGTTAAATCTTTTTAATGCAGCATTGATGCTGGCCTTTATGTCCATTCCTACCATCTGTAGCCTCTCTGAAGACGCT
>JASFEQ010000459.1:0-3452 GCA_050124735.1 Desulfobacteraceae bacterium
CACCGAGTGTCACCAAACCACCAATTTTCAGGCCTCGCTTTTTGTCATAGTGCATATTTTTCAATTCTTGTATGCCTTTAAGATTAATGAGATGTTGAGGGAGGCTCTTTCTTTTTTTCATGGAAACCAAGAGATCAGTCCCACCGGCAAGGACCTTGGCTTTATCACCATGCCTGGACAAGTGATCCAGGGCCTCATCGAGTGATGTGGGTGCATGGTACTCGAATTTAGGCAATCGCCTGATAAACATTAGTTTCCCTCCTTTTTCTCCTTTAAGGCATGGAGTATCTTCTCTGGAGTAATGGGCAGATCCTTGATCCTGACCCCTACGGCATCATAAATGCCGTTAGCAATGGCTGCTAGAGTTGAACAAGAACTCGCTTCACCCGCTCCTTTCGCGCCAAATGGACCGTATGGGTCATGGGTATGAATATGTTCCACAATCGCCTCGAGCGGGACGTCCATGCTGGTTGGCTGTTTATAATCTCGCCAAGAGTAATTAAGCGCCTTGGCTTTTTCATCGTAATGGGATTCTTCCATGAGTGCGTGGCCCATCAAATGGGTGCTCCCTCCCAGGACCTGCCCATCCAACATGAGAGGGTTGATCGGTTGTCCTGCATCGTCGCCGTGGGCCGATTTCAACAGGGTAACTTTTCCGGTCTCCCCATCAACTTCCAACTCGATGGCCGTAGCGATAAAATCCAGACCGTGTGCTAAGTTGCCCCTACCTGTCTTCCAGTCCACAATATCAATGTCTGTGGCTGCCCAGTAACCTCTCCCGTAGAGGGGCTTTCCTTCCTCATAGTAGGCTTTCCTTACGGCGAGGAGAAAGTCGATCCCCTTTTCAGGATTCCCTTTGACAAAAATGCGCTTTTCTTTGAATTCAAGGTCGTCAGGATTGGCCTCTAAAATCTTTGCAGCAATGTCCGCAAGCTGTTTTTTAAGATCCTTGGCAGCTAGTATGGTGGCATTTCCATCCCAGAAGGTACAGCGATCCCCGAACATCCCTGAATCAAAAATAGTCGTATCTGAATCGCTTACCCCTTGCTCCACATCTTCAAAGGGTAGACCCAATACCTCTGCAACCATTTGGCAAAAAACCGTGTTGCACCCCTGCCCAATCTCAGTCCCGCCGTGGGTCACGATGATCTTTCCATCTTCCACGAGTTTAAGCGTGACCGTGGAGCCGAAATGGCCGCCCAGTCTGGGGCCGGAAGGGTGCGAGGCACAGCTAAAACCAATCCCCCTCCCTTTGGGTCTGCTCTTTCGGCTCTCTTTCCATCTGATTATCTCGGCAGATTTCTCAATACATCTCGGAAGACCAGAAACATCCACCACGATCCCATTAGCTGTTGTCCAGTTGTCTGTGACAGCATTAACCATTCTTATCTCTACAGGGTCTACACCAATGTCCTCACCCATCATATGCAACAGGGAGTCCAAGGCGAACTGGGCGAGTACGATTTCTTGCCCCCTTACCGTGCCACACGGCGCCCTATTGGAATAGACCAATTTTCCGTGATACTTGATGGCAGGAATCTTGTAGGGAATGTTTAGGAATGCTCCAAAATAGTAAATGTTAAAAGGTCCGATACCGCAGATGGGACCTCCCTCAAGAATGCACTCGGCATCAAGGGCTGTAATTGCACCGTTCTTCTTCACGCCCAGTCTTAACCTGGCGTTCATGGCATTTCGTTGTCTGTAAGCGGCTAACACCTCGTCATAATTCAAGACAATCTTTACCGGACGCCCTGTTTTCTGGGCAAGCTTCACCGCGGCAAAATCCACATCAAAGGGATCATGTTTTCCCGAGAAAGCGCCACCCACAAAGGGATTGACAATTCTCATCTTGGACAGGGGGATTCCCAGTCCGCGACACATATGACGCCACGTGATATAGGGGCTTTGCTTGGAACCCTGAAGTAGAATCCTACCCGTAGGATCTACCTCGGCAAGACAGGCATGAGGTTCTATAAAACCCACGGTCACACGCTGGGAACTAAATGTCTCTTCCCTTATATAGTCTGCCTCTTTGAATCCATTCTCCACATCCCCGAAATTGAAATCTGAAAAATAAGCAAGATTGCTTTCCTTGAATTCATTGACCGGCGGCGCATCGGGCTTTAGGGCATCCTCAGCCGTTAAGACCACTGGTAATTCCTCGTAGTCGACCTTAATGAGATCAAGGGCTTGTTCTGCCGTATCCTCATCTACGGCAGCTACTGCTGCGACCCCTTCCCCAAAATGATGGACCTTGTTGATGGGCATGGGAAGCTGATCTCTCGTGTCTGGCCTCACACCGCAAGCCTTGCCCGGGAAATCTTTTCCTGTAACGACCGCCATAACACCGGGTAGGAACTCAGCCTTTCGCGTGTCAATGTTGAGTATTTTGGCGTGGGCGAGGGGACTTCTTAGGATTTTCCCATGCAACATACCCGGAGCAGAGAGATCAGCCGCATATCTTGCTTTACCGGAGACCTTGACCCTTCCATCCTTTCTTTCAACCGATTTCCCCACAACCCTCAGTTCATCCATTTCTTTATCCCCCTTATTTCATTGACTCTGATGCAGTACTAACCTCCCCCGAGGGCGACGATCCTGATCGTCACGCTGTCCCCGTCCTTTATAGGATGTTCTAGGCCCGCTTCGTAATCCTGGTAAGGAAGACCATTAATCTCTACTTCCCAGTCGGACGGATCTAAAGCCTGGGCCCCCGGTTCCACATACTCTACTCCATCAGGTGACATGCTGGAGAGTTTCTCAAGAAATTCTCTCAAGGTTATTTTAGCCTGGTCTATCTCCAGGCCTTCCTTATCTTCCAGACCGGGGACCACGAAATTAGACTCAATAAAGATCTTCATAGCCGTACATCCTCGCTTAAGCTCCATAAGTCAGTGCAGACTTACTAAGGGGAGCACAAAATAGATTATATAAGGACTGTCATTGCGAGGAGCCTTAGCGACGAAGCAATCTCTGCAATAAGTTTAACCATGAGATTGCGTCGCTCCCTTCGGTCGCTCGCAATGACAATAGTTACCGTTATTAGATGTAACCTATTTTTTGCCCCGAGCAGTAACAATCTGATTTTTTCTGAATGCAAATATGAGGGTGTATCGAGTTTTGATGGAAGCTGATACCGATGAGCAAAGCATCTGTAAAGGATTTAACTTGCCTGACGAGCCGTCCATCGAAGTGTTCCCTTTTGTTAGCATGGATGGTGATCCAATGCAAGAATAATTCAACGAAGGCTCAGGGAGAGAAATCATTCTAGTCCTTTTCGAAACACTTTAGGGAAAAATGATGTTTCAAGAGTTCTAGCCGGTGAGGGCTTTTATGCCGAAAAACAGGACCACGACCCCAATGAGAACCATAATAACCGGTGGCAAAAGGAGGCGGTAACTCTTCATAAGGCTCGCCTTGTAGTAATCCTTTGAAACCAGCAGACAGAGATG
>JASFEQ010000460.1:0-3450 GCA_050124735.1 Desulfobacteraceae bacterium
CCGGTATCTGCGGGTGCATCCGAGAGCAGGGCGACCTGGAGGATAGAGAGATTGTGCTAATCCCTCCTGCGACGGAGATCAACCGTTTCAAAAAGAGGCATATCCGCAACCCCCGCCAGCAGTTGGTACCGTCACCGACCGTTGTTTTTGATCATCCTTTTCTGAAAAAGAGAGTCCAGTTAGAGGTCTGCAACATCTCCACTTCTGGATTTTGCGTCCATGAAAAGGCGGATGAGGGCGTACTTATGCAGGGTATGATTATACCCGAACTAACCATTAATTTTGCTGGCGTCCTGGAGATGCGCTGTATTGCTCAGGTTATCCACCGCTCAGAAGACAAGGAGAAAGGTGTTCTGTGCGGCCTTGCTATCTTGGATATGGACATTGAAGCGTACAGTCGCCTAACGCATGTTCTGACCAATGCAACGGACCCCCACGCACATATTTCCAGTGTTGTGGATACGGACGCCCTGTGGGAATTCTTCTTTGACAGCGGATTCATTTACCCCACCAAGTACCGTCTTATTCAATCCCATAGAAAAGATTTCAAGGAGACCTACCGAAAGCTCTATCAGGAGAACCCTGAGGTTGCGCGACATTTCACGTACCAGAAAAACGGGAGGATATATGGCCATATTGCCATGGTGAGGGCCTATGAGAGAGCCTGGATGATCCATCATTATGCTGCGAAGGCGATGGACAATAAGCGGACCGGTTTCATGGTGCTAAAACAGATTATGCACTATTTGAATGATCTGTGTCGACTCCCCTCAGCAAATATGGACTATGTGATGTGTTACTTCCGTCCGCAGAACAAGTTTCCGGATCGAGTCTTCGGCGGATTTGCCAGGGCCTTGAACAATCAGCGGGGCTGCTCTTTGGATCTCTTCACATATCTTCCCTACACAAGCCTTTCCTTGGGAACCCATCTCCCGGAGGGATGGTCTCTAAGGGAATGCTCTGAAAGGGAGTTGTGGGAGCTGAAGAGGTTTTACGCCCATGAATCGGGAGGTCTGCTTTTGGGGGCGCTGGGATTAGAACAAGAGCGCCCGAGTGATCAAACGCTTGCAGAGATTTTTGAAAGCCGTGGTCTTGTGAGGAAATGGGGGGTCTATTGCCTGACTCACGGGGAGGGACTAAAGGCGGTTCTCATTGTGAACCGGTCAAATCTTGGCTTCAATCTTTCTGAGCTCTTAAATTGCATAAAGATCTTGGTGACCGATACCGAGAGCTTACCTTGGCATGTCCTATCCACTGCAATCGCCAAGCTCACATCCGCTTTTCATATGAAGAAAGTACCCATTCTCTTTTATCCCTTTGAATATGTGAAGGCTAAGCAGATTCCCTTCGAGAAACAATATCAACTATGGATCCTGAATGTGCGCTTTGGATTTGAGTATCTGGAATATATGCAGCGAAAGTTCAGGATGCGTCCATAGCGCCTCACCAAACCCACCAGTCCTATATTTCTAGCTTCCTGCCTTTCCCATCCTTTCGCCAATGCATTGGAGAATGATAAGCACCCGCATCCCCATGTAAAGAACAAGAGCCAGCGGATCCTCATGACTCGTGGTCGGGGGCTGAGCTGTGCGGAGTATAAGAAGGGGAGGGGGAGACGCTTTTGCTTGACTTTAGGAGGCTTATGTCTTTTCATAAGACCCGTATTTTTCCTTTCATATTGCAACCTCCATTGAGGAGGTTAGCCCATGAAAAAGCCCTCAAGAAGAACGGCCCAATAATCGCTTTTCTCGCCACGGAGATATACGATGAGAATCAAACTTATCTGCCCAACTTCATATGATCTGGATAACAAGCTTATAAAAGTCAAGCAGGCAACCTTACCGCCACTTTCAATTTTATACCTCGCCGGACTCACGCCGAAAGAACATGATGTTCAAGTATTGGATGAATGTGTTCAAGCGATAGATTTCGATGAAGGCGTAGATCTCGTCGGTATAACTTCAATGACTTTTACCGCTAAACGAGCATATCAAATCGCAGACGAATTTCGTGGCAGAGGTGTTAGAGTTGTGATGGGCGGGATTCATGCCTCTTCAGAAGTGCAAGAAGCCCTTGAGCATGCAGATTCAGTCGTCATAGGAGAAGCAGATGATTTGTGGAGGAAAGTTCTTGAAGACGCTTCAGCTGGCAACTTAGAAAAAACATATACATCAAAAAGAAGAGACCAACTTGACAACCTTCCACTGCCGAGATTTGACTTATTGGATACGGCTAAATATCTTCACCTGCCCTTTAGGCAGAGCCCAATTATGCCCATTCAAACCGCGAGAGGTTGTCCTTTTGATTGTGAGTTTTGTTCTGTTTCTAGGTACTGGGGAAAGACAGTGCGATTCAGACCCATAAGAGATGTCATTGATGAAATTTCTGAGAGTAAGGCCGATACCGTGTTTTTTACAGATGACAATTTTGTTGCCAACTCTAAAAGGAGCCTCGAATTATGTGATGCATTAACTTCTCTGAAAATCAAATACATTTGCCAAATAGATAGTCTTGCTTTTAGACATCCGGAAATAATAGAGGCGCTCAAGAAAAGCGGATGTTTTATGGCGTTCGTTGGATTCGAAAGTATATATAAAAACAATCTCAATGATGTTAATAAGGGTTTCAACGAACCCAATAATTACTCAAAGCTTATAAAAATGCTCCACAAAAACAAGATCAATGTATATGCCAGTATTATCCTTGGTTTTGAAAAGGATGATCCTGGAAAAGTTAAGGAAACGGTGCAATTCTTGACTGATGAAAAAGTTGCCTTGGCATCTTTTTTTCGACTGACACCTTTTCCGGGTACGCGATTATTTGAAAGATTAGATGAAGAAGGTGTGCTAACAGATAGAAAATGGTGGCTAAAAAGGGGGGAAGGGTTAGGGGCGCTCGTTAAGTATCCAGATAATCCCCACACAGGTGAGGAATTAACATCGATTGCCATGAAATATTTTTATTCATGGCAATCAATTTTTAAGAGATTTTTCCCTCCCAAAGGTTTTTTCCTAGACGTATTGCCGTTCAATTTGCATGCCTATAGAAAACTAAAAAAGTATAATAAAACAACGATCTTATAATAATTTATTAATTCAGGTTTTCACGCCCTTTTTCCCCTCCCCCTTGGCCACTTTCTCCGCACTCGCCATAGCTTGCCAACAAGTCTGTTCTATCGCCCTGTACGTTCCTATCGTGATGCACAACAAAATGTGCACGGATGCACAGATTCTTGTGCATTTAGCGAAATGTTTCGATGCTTCAAAAGGTGCGTCTTCACCCCGAACTGGGATCAGCTGATCAGGTTTCCTGGGTTGAACGGCTAACCTGCTTAAAGATAAAGCTTTTTGGGATGGGAGAAAGGAAGTTGCCCACAGCCCACCAGCAGATTTTCCATTCTAGACCAATCAAAGGGATTTGGTACGGATATTGAATAATCTAAACCCTACA
>JASFEQ010000461.1:0-3434 GCA_050124735.1 Desulfobacteraceae bacterium
TTTCTACCCCATTCAGGGTGCCGTTCTCCATAAATCCTGTCACCTCAACGCCTGTAACAATTCGAACACCTTCAGCTTCTGCTTTGTCGGCAAGGCGGTAAAGGCTCCTGGCATTCCGCGCAAACCCACCCTTTTTCTCATGGAGTATAGAGGTAATATTCTCCGCCTGCCAATCATCAAAAACCTTCTCCCTCATATATTTCTTGCAGTCCTTTTCTCCTTCGATGAATTCCGACTCGTAAGCGATATCCTTCTGCCGTTCGTAGATCTCACCCACATCTTCATGCATACACTCAGGGGATATCTGCATGTAACCCACGGGAAGGTAACCGTAGCCTTCGGCATCCTCCTCCCAGAGATCCACGCTGTGGGCGATGAGTTCCTGCATGGCCGGCTGATAATAGTTGTTTCGGATGACCCCACAAGCGATGCCAGACGCTCCGGCGCCTATGGCCGTCTTGTCTATGACCAGGATATCCTTACCCGTGCCCCGCTTCCTGGACCTGAGCTCTTTGGCCAGATGGTAAGCGGTGCTCAGTCCGTGCATCCCGGCACCGATAATAATATATTTACAATGGTTTGGAAGTGCCATGATCTTTACCCCCTCTAGATTCAGCGGCGCTCTCAGGCCGCTCTACATGCTTCTGTTTCCTCATCTTCTTCCTTGTACTCATGCTTCAGGTCCCCGTCCATGGTGCCCCGCACCCGTTCCCTCTCTTCAGCAAAGTCAAACCCGGTCCAGATACCTATGGATCCAAGGATGGAATCCTGGGGATGGAACTGACGAAAGATCTTGAAGTAGTAGGCCGCCTCTCTGCTGTTAATCGTCGCCTTGGGATTCTCGGCCTTGAGCTGCTGGAACTCTTCTTCGCTCATCTCTTGATGGGCCAGTTTCTCTCCAAGGCTCTCACATCCCGCGCCTTGGGTATACTGGACCTTGTAGCGCCAGAGGATCTCGTCGGGCAGATATTGCGTGTCCTCAAAGGCCTTGCGCAAAATCCATTTTTCAATCTTCGCGCCATGGTGCTCACGGATCTTGAGTTCCGGCGGGATCTTCATGGAGAGATCCACCATCGCCACATCCAGATAGGGAACCCTCAGTTCCAGACTGAAAAGCATGCCCATACGATCGGCCCTCTGAAGGTTGATATTGTGCAGGTTCCCGATACAGCGCCTCGCTTCCATGTTAAGTTTGTCAAAGGGATAATGTTTCATATAGTGATAGCCTGTGAAGAGCTCATCAGCCCCCTCTCCCGTAAGCACAACCGTCACGTAATCTGCGGCCAGTTTGCATGTGAAATAGCAGGGGACGGCACAGCGAACCAGGGAAGGATCATAGCTCTCCAGCTTTTTTATGACGATGGGGAGGGCCTCGTTGTACTCCTCCTCAGTAAAAAGGAGCTCATGGTGTGTCGAGCCAATATGATGGGCTGCAACGCGGCCCGCCTTTACGTCGTCGCTCACTTCTCCATCCTCATCCCTCATCCCTACAACAAACGTGTGCAGATGAGGGATCTCCTCAGCCGCAATGGCTGCCACCAGGCTGCTGTCGAGTCCTCCACTGCAGAAAGACCCTACAGGGACCTCAGGATCAGCCAACAACCTTTTTTTCACCGCATCAACGAAGGCCTCCCGAATCAATTCACAGGTCTCCTCGATATCCGTGAGAATATGGTCCTCAATTCCTGGAACCTGGTAGTACTCTACAAAACCTTCCTTGGGCGTGTAATAGTGGCCAGCAGGAAATTCATGAACCTCGTCTACACCTGCAAGGGTCATGGCCCCCAGCTCTGAGGTAAAATAGAGGTTGCCATTCTCGTAGCCATAGTAAAGCGGCTTGATACCAATGGGGTCTCTTGCCATCAGGAAATCATCACCGTCAAAAAGTGCAAAGGCATACATCCCGTCCAGGTATTTTACGCATTCGGGGCCTTTTTCCTGGTAGAGGTGAAGGATAACTTCACTATCTGATTTGGTCTTGAACGAATATTTGGAAAGGAACTTCTCTCTGAGTTTGCGGAAGTTATAGACTTCACCGTTGCAAATAATCCCGGATCTTCCGCCGTTGGCCAGGATGGGCTGATGCCCCCGGGCCACATCCACGATGGATAGGCGTGTATGGCCAAAGACGGCATCTCCGTTAATGTGGATGCCCCTGTCATTGGGCCCTCTATGGGGGAGGGCGTCCAGCATCCGGTCAACGGTTTCCACGTCTCTGATGCCAATACTTCCTGCTATGCCGCACATATTTGACTCCTCACTGCCCTCTAGAGCTTTTGGTAAAAAACCCTAAGCTATTCTCTCTTTTAATCGGGTGACCAGGCGGGGTACCGTTCGGGTCTTTTTCGTAAGCGGCCTGAAGTTTCCGAAACGCTCCAGTACGGCGCCCAGAACGACCCCGACGGCGACGAAAATAAGCGCAAAGAACATGGCAAGTTTAGATAATGTGCCTTCACTCCTGTTCTTGCTCGTCAAAAATTCCATGGTTAATCCCTCCCTCTCCTAGATGTTAGTTGACAAATATTTTCCCTAAATTGGCCGTTGTCAGCGGGTCTTCCATATAACTTCCCAGGCCAATTCGCTGGATGGACTCCATTCCCCTCTTATCGTAAGTGGGCGTCTCCACTTCCGGTGCATCCTCCGGGGTGACCTCCTCTGCAATGTGGATCGCTTTTTCCAGCTTTTCGAAAGAAAAATCGATGAGGTAACGTAAAAAGCCAAAGGGATGCCGGATCATGTGAAACCCGTACTTTTTACATAGGGCTTGCCCCATCTTGGCATCTGCGTAGGCCCTCTCCGTTGGGTGTTCTTCATGCGTGGTGGCGGCACTTTGAAAGCTTGGGAGATCCAGCATGAGGTTCAGATGCGTCATCAGGATATTCAGAAAATTGTGACTGACCAGGCCGTAGTTGGGATTGTAGTCAATGCTCGGATCGGCAATGGTGGGGAATCCGGCGTGAACACACGTGACACCCGGATTGAGCACCTGGGCTGCACAGATCCCAAAGAGGACCTCCGCATGGGTCATGGCCAGGACCCCGTTGTAGCAATAGGGGGCACTGATGCCTGCCATGGGCATGGCAGAAATGAAAAGCGGCAAACCTGCCCTCGCCACCTTCACAAAGTGTTCCGAGAAGTTTTCGTTGACCTGGAGAGGGGGACGCGTCAGACAGAAAACAATCATGAAATTCTTCCGGTTTTTATAGATCTCGTTTGCCCTGGCCAGTGAAGTATCTGATGTTACGGCAAAATAGAGGGGCTTTTCGCAATGCTCTGCCATGATATCCATCTGTTGGACTTCATCCTTGAGTTTCACCCCTCTTCCCATGCCGGTCACCGGCTGATGCTCTTGGGCGATCTGGGCGATCCGGACCACGTGCTCGGGTGTGGGTGGAAGGCCGCCGTTGCCCTTTTCGTCGTCGTAGACATATGGC
>JASFEQ010000462.1:0-3424 GCA_050124735.1 Desulfobacteraceae bacterium
AAAGTCCATATCTAATCTACTACGGAACCGTCAGGTGGGCGAGTAAGGACTTTGGCAAGAAACCTTGAAAATGGCCATGCTCAGAATTTCCTACATTAGATTTTGTAATCTATACTTGAAAGCCCACCACTGAGGGGTGATAATGTTACGGATCAGCTTCTCTGAGCCTGTTGAAGGGTCTGCTGCATTCACCTGTTAGGCGATAAGAGCTAAAGTCTAACCTTTGCTGTCCTAATCAATAATGGTATGGGGCCTCAAGGGCAGACCCCACAATAAAATAAGATTTATTACAGCTACTATTCGGTTTTCCCTGCCGCTTTTACCTGTTTGGCCAGCGCTGCGCGGACACCTGCGGCATAGTCCGGATGAACTTTCTCGAAATGCCCTAGTTGGCGCTCGATAATGTCTTCCGGCACGCCTTGCATGGCCTCGGCGATGTTGGAGAATAGCCGAGCCTTTTGGCCGTCATCAAAAAGATTGAACAGCGCCCGAGGCTGTCCATAATCGTCATTTCCCTCGCGATGGTTGTAACGGCTGGCATCGCCGGAAATCTTCAATGGAGGTTCGGCAAAATTCGGATCTTCGATCGGCCCTTTGAACGAGTTTGGTTCGTAATAGGCATCCGGGTTAGGAAAGTTTGAGAAGAACCGCATGTGCCCGTCTTTGTGATAGTGATTCACCGGGCATTTCGGGGCGTTGATGGGCAGGGCCTCGTAATGGGTGCCGAGACGGTAACGGTGCGCGTCGGCATATGAAAAGACCCGCGCCTGGAGCATCTTGTCCGGTGAATAGCTGATGCCGGGTACAATGTTGGATGGCGAAAAGGCTGCCAGCTCGACTTCGGCAAAGTAGTTCTCCGGATTACGGTTCAGTTCCATTATGCCCACATCAATAACCGGGTAGTCGCCGTGAGGCCAGACCTTGGTCAGGTCGAACGGGTTGTAGGGCGTCTTCTCGGCATCTTCCTCCGGCATGACCTGAACTTGAAAGCGCCACTTCGGGAAGTCACCCCTCTCGATCGCGTTGTAGAGATCTTCCTGTGTGGACTCGCGGGTCCGGCCGACGACCTCCGCAGCCTCGGCGTTGGTCCAGTGCTTGTGGCCCTGCACGGTCTTGAAATGGAACTTTACCCAGAACCGCTGGTTCTGGGCATTGATGAAGCTGTAGGTATGGCTGCCATAGCCGTTGATGTGGCGCACACCTATGGGCAGGCCGCGATCCGAAAAGAGGATGGTCACCTGGTGCAGGGATTCTGGAGACAGCGACCAGAAGTCCCATGCCGCGGTCGCCGAGCGCAGATTGGTCTTCGGATGCCGCTTCTGGGTATGAATGAAGTCCGGGAACTTGTAAGGGTCACGAACGAAAAAGACCGGCGTGTTGTTTCCCACCATGTCCCAGTTGCCTTCTTCGGTGTAGAACTTTACCGCAAAGCCACGTACATCACGCTCTGCGTCAGCGGCACCAAGCTCGCCCGCTACCGTAGAGAAGCGTACGATCAGGTCGGTTTTTTTGCCCACCTCGGAAAAGATCTTGGCCTTGGTATACTTTGTGATATCGTGGGTGACTGTGAAGGTGCCGTGTGCGCCCCAGCCCTTGGCATGGACTACACGCTCGGGAATCCGCTCGCGGTTCTGGTGAGCCAGTTTCTCGATTAGCTGGTAGTCCTGTATCAGAAGGGGGCCGCGCGGACCGGCTGTAAGTGAATTTTGATTGTCGGCAATAGGGGCTCCGGCCGTCGTGGTTAATGTCTTCTTATTTTTTGCCATCTGTTTCCTCCTCTCTGTATCTATTCATTTGTGGTCAAACACTGCCTCATCATTCGATAGCAAGGATAAGACAGTGCCCCCAAAAATTATTTCTATTTATAAACAATCCTTCTCCAATATATTGACTAAGTATGGAATGGTTTGATTGCAGATTTGATTGGAACTAATCTCTAGACATTGCCTTTAGGACCAATTCGGTGATGTCCATGACGTTGAGATCCATCTTTTGCCTTCTGACCCTGGATTTGATGGTCCGAACACACTGTTGACATGATGTGACCACTGTTTTTGCACCTGTCCTCTGGATCTCCTCAATTTTCTTCTGGGCCACGGTTCCTGAGAGATTGGAATCGGCCATCTCCAAATTCCCACCACCCCCACAACAGATACTCTGGGCCTGGTTCTTTTCCAGCTCGACAAATGTGAGGCCGGGAACAGACTTGAGGATGTTCCTCGGCGCATCGTAAACCCCACTGTTTCTACCCAAATCACAAGGGTCGTGATAGGTCACCGTGATCTTAATTTCTTTTAAAGGAACAGTGCCGTCCCCTATCAGTTTCTCCAGGAATTGGGTGGCATGAAAAAGCTCTAGATCCGTTTCATAATGCTCCATCCAGGTTTGGTAACAGGAGGGACAGGAAAAGATTATTTTCTTCGCACCCAAGGCCTTCACCTTTTCCAGATTGTGCGCCATGAGCTCTTGCATTCTCCCGGGCACTCCTGCACCAATCAGTGGAAACCCGCAACACCATTCTTCGCCTCCTAGAATGGCAAAGTCCACATCTGCGGAATCGAAGATCTGAACAAGGTTCTTGGGGATGCTTTGAACCATGGGAAAGAAGGAGGCCACGCAACCCACAAAGTAGACTACTTCCGCTTTCTCCTTCTCATACATATGCTCTGGGAGCTCCTTAATAAGATCCCTCCACTCTCCCCGTTCTTCATTGTCCTCGCCAGAAATGTTGTGCTCAGCGACCAGGGATTTCACCAGGTTTTCCATCGTAGGATGGAGTCCCTTCTTGTTGGCAATTTGCTCACGCATGCTAACAAAAACCTTTTTCAAATCCACGCCACTGGGGCAGGTCACGGAGCAGGCGCCGCAGAGGAGGCACTTTGCGAAGATCTCCCGGTAATGGTCGCTCAAATCCAGGTCTCCTTGGCTGAAGTACCTGGCCAGCTGAATCTTACCGCGAGGTGAGTACTTCTCCAGGAGCAGTTCCTTGCAGACAGGACAGGATGCGAGACAAAGCCCGCACTTGATACATTGATCAAATTCTTCAGCAAGAATTTCTAGTTCCATCTAGTCCCTCTGTTTTTTACAGCCCACATCTCTTGCGTGACTACCTCAAGGGGAGTAGCGGTGTGATACTGGATACTTGATGCTAGATACTGGGTGACTGAAAAGAATGTCTTTCTTAATCCAGCATCCAGAATCAAGAATCTAGTATCTCTTTGCATTATGCATTAAAACTCCGTGCAAAGACTTAACTCCACAAGGAAAAACCGGCTTCTGAGAGGCTGATGGAAAATGTCCATATGCAAGGCTTCCGAAATCCCGAGGAATGAGGCGTACATAGAAGTACGCCGCAGTGACTTGCCCTGTTAAATCGGCTACGCCGTCTCGCAAAGCGAGAATTTAACAGGGCGGGGGATGAGGG
>JASFEQ010000463.1:0-3409 GCA_050124735.1 Desulfobacteraceae bacterium
CCTGGTAGCGGGGGGCTTCTCGTCTCTGGTTCTGGCTGCATTTATCATCATGCCTGCGCTCAGGTTAAGAGGGGCCTACTTTGCCATTGGTACCCTTGCATTGGCAGTCATTATAAGGATTACCATAGGCAATATCTATCCTGATTTGAGCTTCCTCCCCGGCAAATATCTTGCTGCTTATGCTCTCACACCCAGGTATTATGTTTCTCTGGGATTGATGGTTATAACCGTAGTAGCCATTTATTTGATCGTCAACTCGAGATTAGGTCTAGGAATGGTGGCCATTAGGGAGGAAGAAGATGCTGCCGGGGCTTCAGGCATCAATACGTTTAAATACAAAGTTATCGCGCTAACTGTAAGTTCCTTCTTTGCTGGACTAGCCGGGGGAGTCTATGCCTATTACCAGGCAAGTTATTATCCCTACACACCTTTTGGGCTGCTCTGGGCGTTTGAACCCATACTCATAACCTTTATTGGAGGCATGGGAACAATTCTGGGGCCCACTATTGGTGCAGTAGCCTATGTGGTTCTGAAAGAATTATTTGCCATAACACTGGGTGAAGTCAGTGTTATTGTATTTGGTACCCTCTTCATTTTAGTGGTCCTGTTCTTGCCAGGAGGTCTCATTGAAGCCTCATCAAGAGTCTTCAGGCTCCTAGCTCGCCTAAGCAAAGGCTCGCAGACTGTGTAGCCGCATATTTGCCGTTTAGTAAGCGTTACTTGTCACGAAGAGCTTAAACTCTGGTAGCAGTAGCCAAGGTTTTGTCTGGGGAACTTCTTACTTTTTGAATTCCGGTTTTCTTTTCTGCAGAAACGCGGTGATTCCTTCTTTGGCGGCATCTGTGGAGGCGATCTCCCCGGATCCCCGGTAGTTGATCTCCAGCGCCTCTGAAAGACTGTTTGCCGCAGCTGCAGACTGAACCGCCCTAAAAGCGATGGTAATGGCCTCTCTGCTGAGAGGCAGCTTGCCGGCCATTGGCTCCTCCGGGATGGGGAAGTCAGGGATATCCACTGCACCTTCGGGAACCTTTGGGAGTTTTTCCTGCAAGTTGTGAACTTGGGCTACTGCGGCACGAATCATTTCAAGGTAGCCATCCGAGACCTGGGCCACCATACCGATATCAGCCGCTTGCTGCGTATTTATCCTTTTGGCCAGACAGATCATTTCATTAAACAGGGCAGCTCCCTTTGGCCATTTACGATAGGGAATCACACATCCTCCTATCCCCGGCAGGATTCCGAGGGTGATCTCCGGAAATTGAAAGGTGGCATTGCTCGTGGCGACCATGCTGTGGCACCGCATGGCCAGCTCAAGCCCGCCTCCCAGGGCCATGCCGTTCACTGCCGCCACGATGGGTTTCTCCATCCTTCCGATATATTCCACAAGGACAGCGCCGTCCCTTGCAGATTGGGCAGCGGCTTCATTGTTCCCAAGGGTCTCGGGAAACCGGCCGATGTCTGCGCCCGCAGAAAAGGCCCTAGTCCCGTATCCACTCAGCACAAAACCTTTTACTGCCATATCACTGGCGTATCCCTCCAGTACAGCTACGACCTCATTTATGATCTCGTCACTGAGGGCATTCATGGCCTGCGGCCTTCGAATCGTGATGATTTTTACACCGTCCATCTCATCCACAAGAAGATGTCGATGAAACTTCTGGTAGTCTGCAATGGGTTGTTGGGGTTTCGGAAATCCGGGCCGTTCCTTCTCGTATCTCTCCATGATTCTTAAAACTTCTTTTTCTCCCAGGTCCCGCATGATATCGAAGAGCCCTTTTCGGAAGCCCAGCCCCACCTGTGAACCGAAGTTGAGGTCCTCCTTTGTACCGATGCCACGATCTGCAATATCAAAGCTCTGGGAAAAGACAATGCCCAGCATTCTGTCCCGAATATGGCTTTTAATCTCTTCCGGGACCTCCACCGGTGTTCCGGGACGTGGTACGTTCCACTTTTCTACGGAAAGGAAGATAGGCGCCGGGCGATAGCACTCTCCCTCTTCCATTTTCCGGGTATTGGTCTCATATACGATCGGGTTTCCGTTACCCAGGTTGACCACATAAAAAGGTCCTCCGAATACAAATTCCTGAGCCACTCCATCCACCTGTGCTGCATTTCCCACATTGAGAAGATGGGCCGCCTCATTCACCCAGTTTTCAAAGATCCGATTCAGCATGAAACAAATCACATTGTCAGTGATAATCGGGGCTTTGCCGGTCTGGGCAAAGAACCAGAACATATAGTCAATGGTCTCCTGACTTGCCCCTTCCCAGTTAATGACCTCCACGGCCAGGCTGCGCCAGGCAGGCGCAAAAAAATGGGTGACCGTCGTCCTTTCAGGATGCTTCATGTTTGTGAAAATCCTGTCCGCCGGGATGGAACTGGTGTTGGATGTAATGATGGTATCCTTCCTTACAATCCCTTCCACCATCTCAAATATCTTTTTTTTCAAATCGAGGTTTTCGGTTGCCGCCTCAATCACCAGATCGCAATTAGTGATCTCTTCGTAATGGGTCGTGTAGGTGATATTTTCCAAAACGGCCTGGGCCTGCTCCTCTCTCATCTTTTTTCTGGCTACCGCCTTCTGGGCGTAAGCATGAAAGCGTTTCTCAGCATTCTTGAGGGGTTCCTCGGCCACATCCACCAGAAAAAGCTTTTTGTCAGGGAGCCCGCTTCTCAGGTAGTAGGCGATATCAGGACCAATAGTCCCGGCGCCGATCACCGCCATCTCCTCAGGCAGGGTTCGGCTTGGTTTTATGAGAAACGGATTGAAAAATGTTGGATATATTTTTTTTCTCTGTTCCATATGCCTTCTCCTCCGATCCTATAGAATAGGGGTAATCACGAAAGCCATAGTGCGTCATGTAGTCATCAGGTCCTCATGAAATCATCAGTTCACTTTAAGAACTAATCCGGCCGCAGTGTCACCGGCTGCGCAACCGGCAAAAAGGCCGTACCCGCCTCCTTTGAGAACCAGTTCCTCAATCAACTCAATAATCAATCGCATGCCAGTTGGCCCCTGGGGATGGCCGTATATCAAGGAACTGCCATAATTGTTAAATATCTTGTCATTAATGTTCATGAGCTTCCCCATAACCACATCATTAACTGTAAAGGGATTGTGCGTCTTGACCGCCGCCACGTCGGCCACTTTGATATCCGCATTTTTCAACGCCATTTCAGCGCATGGGGTCACGGCTGCAGCCATGTGTGCTTTTTTCGCACGGGCATATCCATAGGAGAGCAACTGGATCGTTATGCCTTGATCAACAGAGAGTTCAGCCGCCTTCTCCTTTGTGGTAACAATCATTCCCGCATTGCCATCAGCCGGGTGGGTCTGCGCGCCGAATGTGAGGATACCATCAGGGATGACCGGCCTGAGGCGATTTAGAGCTTCTTCGGTGCATGGTGT
>JASFEQ010000464.1:0-3387 GCA_050124735.1 Desulfobacteraceae bacterium
AGTGAAGCGCAGGCAAGATCTGTTATGGGTAAACAGAGCAAATTTGTTTTTGTCTGTCAGAGTTGCGGATACCAGACTGCAAAGTGGATGGGACGATGCCCAGATTGCGGGCAATGGAATTCATTTGTTGAGGAGAGACCAGAGAGTGGAACGAAGGGGAAAAGGCACTCATCCACGGGGCAGCCTCGCATCATTGATTCCATCTCCCTTGATCGGGAACTCAGGTTTAAGACCGGAATCGTTGAGTTCGATCGCACTTTGGGCGGTGGACTGGTCCCGGGCTCTTTGGTGTTGATAGGGGGGGATCCTGGTATTGGCAAGTCCACCCTACTCCTGCAAGCCGTGGGCAGATTGTCTCAAGAGGGTCTGAAGTCCCTCTACCTCTCAGGCGAAGAATCTCCGCAGCAAATTAAGATGAGGGCCGACCGCCTCTCCATCCATTCTGAGAATCTCTATGTCTTGGCCGGAACTTGCCTCGAAGATCTATTTGAGAGAATGGAGGAGTTCAGACCGGGCCTTTTTGTGGTTGATTCCATCCAATCCATTTACACGGATACTCTCCCTTCAGCCCCGGGCAGCGTTGGACAAGTGAGAGAAGTCTCCTCACGGATTTTGAACTGGGCCAAGGAGACCAATGTACCCACCTTTCTGATTGGCCACGTGACCAAGGAGGGAGCCATTGCAGGTCCAAAAGTCCTGGAGCATCTGGTGGATACAGTCCTCTATTTTGAAGGCGACAGGAGTCACGCGTTCAGGATACTCCGCTCAGTAAAAAACCGTTACGGCGCCACGAACGAGATCGGAGTCTTTGAAATGAAGGAGACAGGGCTGGAGGAAGTGGGCAACCCCTCCCGTATCTTTATGGAGGAGAGGCCTGTAGGTGCCTCTGGTTCCGTGGTGATTCCTTGCCTCGAGGGCACCAGACCAGTCCTGGTAGAGATACAGGCACTCGTTGGGCCCAGTCCACTCGGCATGCCGCGGAGGACGGCCATTGGCGTGGATCATAATCGCATATCCCTGTTAGTGGCCATTCTTGGGAAAAGGATGGGCATGGAGATGGGCGATCAGGATATATTTGTGAATGTGGCCGGTGGGTTAAAGGTGGACGAGCCAGCAGCAGACCTGTGTATTGTTTCAGCCCTGGTTTCCAGTTTTCTGGACAGGCCCGTGGACAGGAACATGGTGGTTTTTGGAGAGGTGGGATTGGCTGGCGAGATTCGGGGCGTCAGCCAGCCCGAGATGAGAATTAAAGAGGCGAACAAGTTGGGTTTTACAAAGTGCCTCCTTTCCAAAAGCAACCTGGACGGGTGTGGGCATTTTAGTGACATGGAACTGGTAGGCATTGATTCGATACGAAATCTGATGGATCTGCTTTTCTAAGTGGCAGGAGGAGTGCTTCGCTTGAGGACCATCCCACTGTGGCGGGATTTGAGGAGCGTTCGCCTTCGGCGAACTTGAGGATCATTTGTTTGCGGAGGGCTTTGGAGCTCACACATTTCGCCTCGAGCGTGGCGGTCCTCAAGTCCACCACAGGTGGACGGTCCTTGAACGAAGTGCTCTGCTCAAGATTTTGTCCCAGACAAAATCTCGAGCGTGGCTTCGCGGGCCTTGTTGTACGCCAAAGGTCCCTTTTCAAGGCTATTTGGACCTACAGGGGGGGCATCAGTCCTCACTTCCATGATCTCTATGCCTCGTTCCCTGACCAGATTGCGCTGCTTCTGATAGGCCTCCTGCCGGGATATATCGAAACAGAGGCTGTGTATATGCCAGGGGGTCATTCGCCTCTTCAAGAAATTGTTTGCTGGGCTCTCCAGATCAGCCGAAGGGATAAAGTGGACAATGATTTTATCCGGTTGAATGAGGTCTGCCAGAGCCTGAACAGGGGCCTTATTCACCACGCCCCCGTCCACATAAAGTGAGCCATCGATCTCAACCGGCTTGAAGAGCATGGGCACAGCGCCCGAGGCCTGAATCGCCTTTATCAAATTACCGCGGATGAAGATGTCCTCTTTACGTTGGGTGAGGTTGGTGGCTGTGATCACCAGAGGTGTAAGACATTCTTCGAATCGTCTGATGGGGATCTTTTCCAAGAGACGGGCAAAGCCATCTCCCCTCAGGTAGCCTGTGTATCCTCTCATGAGATTCAGTAACGATCTTAGTAGGGTAGGTACGGGATCGGGATCCCAGAAGTCGGATTTGCTCAGACTGAAAAGGATCTCTTTTATGAGAGGGTCGGTCATGTTTCCAGCGGCCATGGCCGCTAAGATGGCTCCGGAACTGGCGCCCGAATATCCGGAGGGGGCCATTCCAAAATCTCGAAGTCCAGCCAGAAATCCCGCATGAGCAAAAAAACCAAAAAACCCTGATGAGAAAACAACTCCTATCTTGAGTTCCCGATTCTTTCCTGAATGTTTCAGCTCATCTTCCATTCTTCACAAAAGCCTTTCAGCAAAAGTTCCTTTAGACTTGAGGCCCAAAGGGCCGGTCCTCGTAACCCAGGGCCTCTTCTGTTGAATCCCACGAACGCGACCCGCAATGTGGAATTCCACTGAATAAGCATTCCACAGTGCAGACAAGATAGAGAATTTAAACAGGATAAATAGGATTGACGTGATTATCCTTCACCTGATTGCTTAATATGCCTGATTCGCAGGTCTCAATCCCTTTCATGGGATTGAGAATGGGAAGAGGTTTTAAAGAAAAAAAGAAATTTTTCATTTTTTCCTTTAGAACGTCCTTCCCAACGATATTAAGCAATCAATGCGAAAAAGGCTGAGGGCAGAATACCGAGAAAAAGGAGAACAAATCCTGCTGATCCTGTAAATCCTGTCCAAATATTCGATTCTCGATAAGTAAAAGATCTTTTATCACACCGCGAAGTCCCTCTGTCAACCTGCACAAAATAACAGAAGACGAACGGAACTTATGACCTATGCGTACTTTTACCTATTGAAAAATAAGGTTTTTCAGACATCAAAATCAGGGATTTCCCGATTGACTTAAAAACAAATAACGAATAAAAGGAAATTGGCTACAAAAAGTTTGTAAATTTAAAAATTCAGACCGAGTTTATCTTGACAGTCCACTTTCAACTTATGTAGTGTTAGGCAGATCGAGAACAAATATTAACGTGTGAAATCTTCAGGAGGTCGGATTATGAAACTGAGGAAATTTGGCACGAAAACAAAGATTGGCATTTGCATTTTATTGTTCTCATTCATCCTGCTCCCCATATCGCCGTCCATCTCCATGGCTGACAATGGGGGAACAGGAGCTGCATCTGGTGGAAAAGAGGCTGGCGCCGCACCCGGTCAGGCTGAGGCCGCTGGTGCTGCTGCCGCACAAGCAGGTGCTGGTGGGGGGCTGAGTGGTACAGCAATCGTTTTA
>JASFEQ010000465.1:0-3385 GCA_050124735.1 Desulfobacteraceae bacterium
GAGTTATGGAACGGATTGAGGCACCGGCGCAGGGCGAAAGCTGCCGGTCACGGCTACTCCCCGTTGCCTAAGGCCACCGCGCCCATCTTCGACTCTACTGCTTTCACTCACTTCACTTCAGTTTCGCCTTTCTCAGAGCGTCAATAAATACCCTCTTCATCTCATCCACGTGGGCATTGCTTTTCCATTTGCGGTCGGCCTCAGGCGAAATACCTCTCCCTCATCCGTTGTGACAGCTCACTGGTGTATCTGAAGGCTAGATCAGAAAGCTCAACGGACATGGTAGATGTGGTGCAGCTCGGTGTAATCATAGATGCTTCGAGGAGCCTTTCTCTGTTGACACCATTCCCTACGAGAACTTCAAAACCCTCCTCCAACCTTTCCATCAGTGTTTCAACGCTTTCAGAGACAATTTTTTCGTTTGAAGTGGGCACAATACCCCAGGCAAGTATGCCCCCACGCTCCAGAAATCGGTTCCATCCCTTCGGATAGAGCGCGATCTTATCCATGTACTCATAGGCATCAAAATTGATCACATCGGTGTTACTTTCCATCAGGATGGTCCAGTCAATGTTCGCGCAACAGTGTATGCAGCTCAGCCCGTTCACCGCCCCAATCACTTCGTTCAACGCATGGATGATGTTCTCCCTCACACCGCTACCCACGGCGGAGCTATGGACAACCAAGGAAGGCTCCCCAAAATTCACCATGGCCTGAACACCCGGCAGCATATCCTGGATCAGCCGTTCCTGCCACTTCGCTTTCATGGCCAGGGTCTTGACCAGTACGTCCTTCATGGTGTCATTGTAAAAGGCCGCTTTTCCTTTCTCATCGGTCACAGTGAGCCCCCAGCTCACCGGCCCGGGGGTCTGGATATGTATGATTCTCAGCTCGCTTGGCCGCTCTTCCTTGAGCCTCTCCAACATGGCATACATCCCCGGAGCATAGTCTCGACTGATAGCAAAATAGTCCACATCATCAGCTTCGTATCGCTCATAGAACTCCAGCAGTTCTTTTTCCCTTTGTGGAGAGATGTCAAACCAGAGCCGCCTTTTTTCCGAATCCACGACCAGACAAGGGATTCCTTCCAGGTACATTCGTGCTGACCTCGTCAGGCGGGGTATTGCCGGAGCCTCTTGAAAATATTGTAAAATGACGCGGCATGCCTGCCCTGGATCCCTGTGAGGCATGGCAGCAAGGTGCGTGGCTATAAACCTAGGTAAAACCTGCATGGTGAGATCTCATTTCCGTGAGGGGCCTAACCCGGATTATTCATGAAAAAAGGGGGCACCGTTTGACCTTTAATAAATCTTTTGCTCAAATTTTTCAAGTATTGGAGTTGTAATCTTGGAGACTGCCGAGTAGATTAGGATAGACGATTCGGCAAGAATGCTTTAGACTCAGAAATGATTAATTGAGTGCGCTAAGAGTAGAGTCATTATTTATTTAAACTGACCTCAAATTGAGAGAAAATAGATGGATGAGAATTATTACGTATCGCGAAAGTCAAGACTGCTAAGGAATTTGGATAAAGCTGTAAAACATACTAAAAAGGTCTTCGTCCGCCACTATGGTGATAAGTTGACAGATGCAATTGTAAGCGATGTTCGCAAGGAATATGAAAATCTCCTTCCGGTATTACCTTATATCGGGGGGAAGCAGAATATGATGACGCAATTCCTTGTTGAATCAACTTACTGTTTGGGACTCTATCGTGTACTTAAGAACCTTGGTTCTAGCGTCGAAGAAATCGGTAGAATAATCTATGAAATAGTAGAAACAAGGTTGGACCAAGTACCAAGAATTGCCCTTCCCATCATTGGGAAGTTAAAATACGGCAAACTCTATTTAAGGCGATTAAAAAAACAAGCAGCAGAATCTCAAAAGCGTCAATATGCTGGAGATTGGGTTTTTACATTTATTGAGGGAGACGAAAGAGAATTCGATTATGGTTACGATATTACAGAATGTGGGATATGCAAATTCTTCCATTCCCAGAATGCTGTTGAAATATTACCTTTTATTTGTTTGGTTGATTTTCCTTTGAGCAAAGCGTTCGGAAGAGGGTTGGTTAGGACTATGACACTATCAGAAGGTGCAGAAAAATGCGACTTCCGGTATAAAAGAGGTAGAGAGACAGAAGAAGGATGGCCTCCAGAATTTCTTAGACATAAAAACTTATGATTATGAGATGTATCTTGATATAAACCTCGATTTACTCCGAGTACTCAGTTGGGTCATTATTGTGAACTTTCGGCATGGACGAATCCGCCACAAAATCTTCTGAGTTTAACTTTGCGATCTGTAAATACGCCCATATCTTGCTCTTTAGGGTAGAAAGTCTTCCAGATTGACTGAATCAAGACTCTTCGGCATGGCGCAGTCGAATCGTTTGCGATCCTCCTCTTGGATTGCAACAGGGATGGTCGAGTCAATCATCCACTTAGTGCCGATACGATGATGGCTGCTCTGACCGGGGGCGATGGGAGAGACTTTATCAAGGCCGAACACCCGCGTATTGGGAATCATGATCACATCGCGCTCAGCGTGAACCCGATTGGTTATGGACCACATCACCTGCCGCAGGTCTCCCGCATCAATGTCCTCATCCACGGCAACCGCGATCTTGGGATGCAGGAAGGGCCCGGAAAGGGCGGCCATTAACGCCGTTTTGGCCTGACCTTCGACTTTTGGCCTTAATTTAATGACCAGCATCATGGGACCCGCTGAAGTGATCGTCCTCACGTCCAGAAGATCGATACCCCCTTCAACATTTCTGAGGTGCTCCTTTGTTGAAACCTCAATTCCCAGAGCCATGGTCGACTGCGCATCGGTAACAGGAAAACCACTGTGAAGCGCATAAAAGATCGGGTCTTTGCGACGTGTAATGACTTTTGCCTTGAATATCTCAGCGCTTCCTTTTTCGGCGTAGGTCCCTGTGACTTCACCGTAAGGTCCTTCCGGTTCCATGTGATTAGGGAGCACCTCTCCCTCAACGACCAATTCCGCCTCTGCGGGTACTTCAAGATCAAGGGTTTCACACCTGACCATACGAATCGGTTCGCCAACAAGGCCACCGGCCAGGGTCAATTCATCGATACCGTAACTGGTCGTAAATGCAGCACTAAGAAAGATCGCGGGGTGTGCTCCGTAAACCATGGCGACGGGTAAAGGTGTGTTACGATCACGGTGCTTCTCATATATGCGGCGGGCATGGCGGGGCAGCATTATAAACCCGGTCTTATCCTTGTCCAAGACCTGCTGTCGGTGGATCGACATGTTGCGGACACCCGTATCCGGATCTTTAATAATCGCCATACCGGAGGCAAGATACCTGCCGCCGTCATTCTCCGATGTGATCATGGAGGGGAAATCGTAGAGGTCG
>JASFEQ010000466.1:0-3379 GCA_050124735.1 Desulfobacteraceae bacterium
ATGAGTCCTTCGACTTTGCTCAGGACCGTGAGCCTGTCGAACGGCTTGTCGAATGGCAGATGGGCGTTTTCCGACAGCCTCTAAAGGAAGCTGCCAGGGTTCAGGATGTTGTTGGGATCAAAGACCCGTTTTATGCCACGCATGATCTCGATGGCACGCTCACTAAATTCCATATTCATGAACCTATCTTTTGCGATGCCGATACCGTGTTCCCCTGAAAGGGTGCCACCCATCCCGATGGCCGTCTCATAGAGTTCATCCAAGGCCTTATCAATCCTGGCCATCTCATCTTCGTCCCGAAGATCTGTCATAATGAGGGGATGGAGATTCCCGTCCCCAGCATGGGCCAATACCCCGATCTTGAGCTGATACTTTTCTGTAAGCTCCACGATTTTCCCAATGATGTCAGGAAGCCTCTTCACGGGCACGGTTGCATCCTCCACGATGCAGTTGGGCCTTAGACTTGCCACGGCTCCAAATGCCGTTCTCCTTGCCTGCCACAATTTGTCCGCCTCTTCAGACGTGGCTGCCTTCTCA
The DNA here is from genome assembly GCA_050124735.1 of Desulfobacteraceae bacterium. Lineage (GTDB taxonomy): Bacteria > Desulfobacterota > DSM-4660 > Desulfatiglandales > HGW-15 > JASFEQ01. The sequence goes on from JASFEQ010000466.1 coordinate 538, forward strand.
ACGACAACGGCTCCCCTTTCCTTACAGAAACGCTCAATGATCTCTCCTTGCTTTTGAACCAGCACCTCTTCTCCATCCACTTCTATCAATAACAACGCCTCTGCATCCTCGTGAAACTGTGCGCCACCATAGTCTCCTATCACATCCAGAATAACCCTGTCCATAAGTTCCAGAGTCGCGGGAACGATCCCAGAACCGATGATGGCGGAGACAGTCTTTGCCGCATCATCGAGGTCTGAAAATGTGGCCTGTAGGGTGGCCTTAGCCGGGGGCAATGGTACCAATCGAACGGTTATCTCTGTAATGATACCCAAGGTCCCTTCTGAACCGCACATGAGCCTGGTCAGGTCATAACCACTCACGCTCTTTAAGGTTTTACCTCCTGTATGGATTACCTCCCCTGTTGGCAACACCACCTCAAGGCCCAGGAGGTAGTCCCTTGTCACTCCATATTTCACGCCCCTTGGCCCTCCCGCATTCAGAGCCACGTTCCCGCCTATGGTGGAGACGAACATGCTGGCTGGATCCGGAGGATACATGAGTCCATAGCCCGCGACTTCTCTCTGCAAATCCCCATTGACCACGCCCGGCTGAACTACGGCACACATATTATCAGGATCGATTTCCAAGATCCTACTCATCCGATGGAAGGCGATTATGATACCCCCTTGTCTCGCCACCGAGCTGCCGCAGATATTGGTTCCGGCTCCCCGCGGTATGATGTTTATTTTTTCTCGGTTGGCTAGGTGCATGATTTTTGAAATCTCCTCTGCACTCTGTGGAACGATGACCGCATCTGGCATAAACTCTGGCAGAAATCCATCATAGGAGTACGTGGCAAGATCTTCGGGTGTGTCCAGGAACCACGCCGCGCCCACAATGGCGCCAAATTCATCAGCAATGGCCTTTGAAATCATCTAAGTTCTCCTAATTGCGGGAGTAATGGGGTAATGGAGTATTACAGTACCGGGCCCATTTGCCAGGGTACGAATTCATTATCCCCGAAGCCGAGGCGCTCGCTTTTGGTCTTCTTCCCGGACGCTGTTTCAATAACCAAATTGAAAATGGCCTCGCCCATCTCCTGGACCGTTGCCTTTCCATCCAGGATGAGGCCGCAGTTCATGTCCATATCTTCCCCGAGCCGGCCATACATTTCTGTATTGGAGGCCAGTTTGATGGTGGGAACCGGCTTGAAGCCGCATACCGTCCCCCGCCCAGTGGTAAAGCAAATGAGATTTGCACCCCCTGCCACCATGCCTGTTATGGAGGCCACATCGTAACCGGGTGTATCCATGAAGACCAGACCCTTAGTCGACACTTCTTCCGCATATTTATAAACTTCCGCCAGACTCGTGGTGCCCCCTTTTGCCACCGCGCCCAGGGATTTCTCAAGGATAGTGGTCAGCCCACCCGCCTTGTTCCCTGGTGTGGGATTATTATCAATCTCTGCTCCCAGTTTGGACGTATACTCCTCCCACCATCGAATGCGGCCAATCAATCTTTCTCCCACTTCGCCACTGACCGCCCGGCGCGTAAGGAGATGCTCGGCCCCGTAAATCTCAGGCGTCTCACTTAGAATCGCGGTGCCGCCGCCGCCGACCAGGAGATCCACCGCCGCGCCCAAAGCGGGGTTGGCCGTTATTCCAGAGTAGGCGTCAGAGCCTCCACACTCCAAACCCAATACGATGTGGCTGACCGACACGGGCTCTCGCTTCACCCGGTTCGCCATGGGGAGCATTTCCCGGATAGCTTCTATTCCAAGGTGCACGGCCTCCCTCGTCCCAGAGGTTCCTTGGATCTCTATGCTTTGAAGAAGGGGACCTGTTTTTAGATTCATATTTTTTATGAGACAGTCCAGCTGATTCACCTCACAGCCCAGCCCCACAAGGAGCAAGCCCGCAAAATTGGGATGACGAGCGTACCCGGCCAGCGTGCGCTGGAGCAATTGAAACCCTTCGCCGTCCAGAACCATGCTACAACCGCTTCCGTGCCCCAAAGAGACGACGCCATCCACATTGGGGAACTCCGCCAGAAAATCGGAACGGATTGCATCGGCTATGAAACGGCTCACGCTCGCCGAGCAATTCACCGTGCAGAGAACGCCCATATAGTTTCGTGTCGCTATTCGACCGTCTTCCCGAATAATCCCATGAAAGGTGGGGCGATCTTCTCTTGGGACGACGTGAATGGGGCGGGCCTCTTTGCCTATGGCATAATCCCTTGCGAAATCCCCCATGGCCAAATTGTGGTTGTGGACCCACTCCCCGGGCCGTATGGTCTTGTTAGCAAATCCTATGATCTGCCCGTATTTTCGGATGGGCTCCTTGGCCTTGATCTCGCTCATGGCAACCTTATGACCGGCGTGAATCTCCTCCCTGCACACCAGCCCCTCTTTGCTAATCACCGCCCTGGGCGCAAGTCCGCGCAAAGCAACGGCCACGTTATCCTGGGCGTTAAGACGGACGATCACAGGCTGTTGGTCTTTCATTTCTCCGCTCATAGTCTAATCTGAATTGAGAACCCCCACGCCTTTCTTTTTTAGATAGTATTTACCCGCCGGAGTCACCCCCACAATATCACTTGCCACCAAGAATTGGAGCGCCTTGGGTCGAAAATCCCTCACGCCCATCCGGAAAATGCTCTGGCTGACATAGGGAAGCGCTATGGCCGAGTTCTCGTCAAACGCCTCCTTCTTTTCCAGGTCTTTGATAATGCCCATGTATGCCCGTTTTATCCGCCAGGCATTGACCTTCCTCGTCAGCATATAAACGGCGATCAAGAGACAGATGGCAATAATGATTTGGTTATATTCAGACATGTTTACTTCACCCGGTCATTAATC
>JASFEQ010000467.1:0-3354 GCA_050124735.1 Desulfobacteraceae bacterium
CCATTTGAGCAAAAAAATGAGATGTTCAAAAGGGTGCGATGGGAACCTGAGCTGAGAGAGGCAGGACGGAGTTATTACGGGGTTGTCACACCCCAAGACAGGCCTGGTTTTCGGCACGAAGACATTGCCTTTCGAAATGCGGGCTGGGCCCTGGAGATGGGATTTGCCCGTGGCGTCGTTGAAAAGAATTTTGGTCTCTACAGCTGGGAGGATAACACGCAGGGCGTGAACGAATTGCCCGAAGGCCTAAGGTTTGATTCCAATGATTCGGAATACAACACGCGTTTGGTCAAAAAGGCGGCCAAGCTCTATGGCGCTGATATGGTGGGTGTCAGCAAATTGGACAGGCGCTGGATCTACACCAAGGGATTCCATCTGGTCACACGCACCGAATATGACATACACATCCCGGATGAATACGCGTATGTCATTAGTATGGCGGTCGCTATGGATTATGAGTACTACAAATATACCCCTACGTTCATCGCCGGGGCTGACACAGGTCTGGGTTATTCGAAAATGGCCTTTACGGCGGGACTTCTCGCCAAGTTTTTGCGCCAGTTGGGGTATAAGGCGATACCCACAGGCAATGATACGGCCATGAGTGTGCCTTACGCCATACAAGCCGGTTTGGGTGAATTGGGACGTAACAACATCTTGATAACCCCAAGATTCGGACCACGCGTGCGACTCTGCAAGATTTTCACTGACTTTCCGCTGGTATGTGATGAACCCAAAGAGTTTGGCGTGACCGAGTTCTGCGAGGCCTGTAAGAAGTGCGCCAAACACTGTCCAGCCCAGGCCATCCCCCACGGGCCAAGGACCGTTGAACCACTCAATAAATCCAATGCGGGTGGGGCCTTCAAGTGGTATTCCGATCTGGAGAAGTGCTTCAAATTTTGGGCCAAAAACGCGTGCGATTGTGGGAACTGTATCCGGGTTTGTCCGTTCAATAAGCCCGACGGGGTTCTACATGAGGCCACTCGCTGGTTCATCGAACGATTTCCGAAACTGGACGCTTCCATTGTCAAGGCCGATGACATTTTTGGGTATGGCAAGCAGGCAGACATCGCGGCCTTCTGGCATAAGCGTAATTAGGTCACAAAGAACGTCTGATTTTATATGGAAATTAGTGTTAGAGTACGTTATCGTCTTAATGGAGTGAGGATGTGGCAAGAGATTGTGGACTAAGAATATGGGAATTATGGAGGAAGCATGCCAAAACAAGATGTGTATGAAAGACTGGGGGAACATCTCTCTCGTTTGGGAATGGGGTACCCCTTTAGAGAGGACTTGATAGAAATTCTAAGACAAAACTTCACCCCACGAGAAGCAGAGGTGGCGCTGGCCTTGCCAACCCAGGTCATCCCCTTGCGACCGGTTGGGATCGAGGAGATTCTGGCCGGCGTTGATCTTTCTAAGGAAGAACTCGAGCATATCCTCGAGGAGCTTGTGCAAAAGGGACTCTTGTATTGCGGCAAGACCAAAGACGGAAAGCAGGGCTATGCCTTGCAGCAGGTAGGGTTTGGATTCCCACAATCCTTTTTCTGGAAAGGGGAGGAGACGCCCCACGCGCGCAAGATGTCTGGGATGATAGCCAAGTATTTTAGCAGGCGCGTGACCCAGGAAGCCTTTAGCAGTGACGGTGACACCAAACCCTATCGATACATTCCCGTGGGCAAGAGTGTCAAGGCGGACAAGCAGGCAATCTATCCCCTACATATGATGGAAAGTGTTATCGAGCAGGCCAAACAAATCGCTTTAGCCCATTGCCCGTGCCGGATGACATATTCTCTCAGGGGTGGAGAGTGCAATCATCCCACTGAGGTTTGCATGAAGTTCAATGACTTAGCCCAATATCTCATTGATAGGGGATTGGGGAGGGAGATCTCAAAAGAAGAAGCCCTTGAGGTCATTAAGAAGAGTGAGGAAGCGGGCCTGGTTCACTTTGTTGATAACTCTGAGGGGGATATTCAGCACAATTGTAATTGTTGTGGCTGTGCCTGCTGGAATGTGGGCAATATCAGGAGGAGAAAGATACCCAGGGACGTCCTCATGGCCACCTATTTTTTGCGGGAGACGGACAAGGAGCAATGCATTGGGTGTGGTGAATGCGTTGAAATTTGCCCTGTGGATGCCCTGAAAATGGAGGATGAAATTCCAGTTGTTGATGAAGACTGGTGCATTGGGTGTGGTGTTTGCGCGACCGTATGCAACACTGATGCAATCGAAATGAAACTCAGACCCGACAGAACCGGCGAGCTCCCTGCAGCCAGATTTCAGGAACTCCATGAGAAGATCTTGGAGGAAAAGGGATTGCGGTGAAATCAGACCTGGTAGATGTCTTCTTCCAACGGGGTGAGAACCTCGTGGCCTTCCCGAGTGACCAGCACCGTGTTTTCAAACCCCACTGAGCCTTGTCCTGGGAAAACGATCTTGGGCTCCAAGGCAAAGGTCATCCCCCTCTCTAAGGGATAGGCGTGCCCCTGTGCCAGGAAAGGGGGTTCATTGAGTTCCAGGCCGATGCCGTGCGCAATGAAACGCGTCTGGAGTCCTGGCGGCCCCAGATAACTGTCCCTGTACCCCAGTTTCTCTGCTATTTGAATGCTTTTCTGGAAAAGGGCCTCACAGTCGGCACCAGGCCTGGTTTCATCCAGAACGGCGTCGTGGATTTCACGGCAGGCCTTGTAGGCATCCTTGAATTTTTTCCCCATCTTTCCGATGGAAAACATGCGGGTCTCGTCCACCTGGTAGCCGTGGTAGCAGATTCCAAAGTCCACCAAAATGGGTTCGTGGGCCCGCATGACTCGGAGGCTTGCCCCTACAGGGAAAGCTGGGGAGAGTCCCAACCCGCCCATGGGAGAGTCGGATTGGCTGACTACCCCACCGCTCAGACCGCTTAACACGTGCCAGGAATAGGCCTCATAGTTGAGGGACCTCACTCTGAGGAGCCCCTCATGGCCGTGCCTCTTAGCCGAAGCCTCCAGAAGGCCCCCGAACTCAATCTCGGTCATCCCTTCCTTGAGGATCTCTTTGGCTTCCTGGTAAACCTTTCTCCCTATCTCTGCGCCCGCTCTCATGAGTTCGATCTCAAAAGGGGATTTGATCTTGCGCGTGTCTCTCATGACCGAAGAGGTATCTGTGAGCTCGGTGTCTGGGAAGAGGTCCTGGTATCTTAAATAGTCCCTTACAGGTAGGACATCCATGGGCAGGCCAAGCACTGGGGGGAGCTTCCCCCAGTGACTGCGTATAAGTGAAGGGAGGTCACGGATTGATTTTAGAGCCACGATTTCCTCAAGGGTGGATTCTAATCTGGCCCTTTCCATCTCCCTCTTGATCATGAGCAGGGGTTTG
>JASFEQ010000468.1:0-3347 GCA_050124735.1 Desulfobacteraceae bacterium
CTGTTGCGGGGCGAAAACATCATCTTTCACGCTAATCTCTATCTTTAAACGCTAATTATTTCTAAATGCCCGCCCATCGCAGGCTGGAAACGATTTTATACATATCAAATTCATCCTTCCTGTCAAGGAAAACCCTGTTTATTATGGTTTTCGCTGCGATCGAGCCTTTTTCCGCCTTTTCCTAGCTTGATCCCCCCTTTTTCTCTGCATAAGTGAGCACCATTCCACCATCAAACAGGAGATCTCCGCCAGTGAGATATTTGGCAAAACGGGAAAACCCAAAAATAAACAGATTGGCCACTTCTATGGGGGCCATCATCTCTTTGATGCGGGAGAAACCCATCATCACATCCCGGACCACTTCCTCGTGGGTGATGCCCCGCTGTTCGGCCTGCGCAGGGATCTGTTTCAGGGCGAGGGCGGTCTTCACAAAACCTGTGCTCACAGAAAAGGCCCGAATCTTTCCCTCGCCTTCCGCAGCAATGGACTGGGTCAGGGCACGGAGTCCGAATTTGGTGATGTTGTAGGCTGGCTTGTTGAGGGTGCAAATATGGGCATGTACAGAGGTCATGTTCCCTATAACCCCAATGGCATCACGGCTCTGTTTCATGTGGGGGATGGTCAGCCTGGAGAGATAAAACGGGGCCCTGAGCATGAGTCTCTGCATATAGTCGTATTTTTCCATGGGAAATTCCTCTATGGCATCGATATGCTGAATCCCTGCTATGTTGGCCAGATACTTGATTGTGCCCACTTTCGCGGCCTCGGACACGGCCTTTTCAATATCATCGTCTACGGTAAGATCTGTTTTGACAAAGATCATCTGGCCACCCAGATCACTAACCATCTTCTGAGTCTTTTTTCCCTCCTCCTCATTGAAGTCCAGGCCCACGACCGTGAGGTTATTTGCACCTGCTGCAATCGCTATAGCCCTTCCAATGCCGGTCCCAGCACCACTCACAATGCAGACGTTATGGGTGTCGAAATTCTCGTCGGTCAAAAGCAAGATATCTCCCTTTTTGATTTCTGGCTCACTGATATCCATTTTGCCCCTCCTTTCTGCTGCCTGGCTTAGCAACCCCTAACCGCTTATTTTGATACCAGAAAGACGCTCCAGCGCCTTGACCAGGGCGTGATTGCCCTCTGCGCCCAGCCCTTCTCTCTGAAGCGTACGATATAAGTTGAAGACCATACTGGTTCCTATCACTGGCGTCCCCAGTTGGTCGGCGGCTTCCATAACCAAGCGCAGGTCTTTCTGTTGCAAATCGATGATGAAGCCGGGCCGCCAATCCCGCTCAATGATCTGAGGCCCACGATACTTCAGCATCCAGCTTCCGCCTGCCCCCTGGGTCACTGCCTCCAACGTCTTCTTAAGGTCCAGCCCGCCCGCCTGGGCAAAAAGCAACGCCTCCCCTACAGCAAGCGTATTCACGACCACGAGAATCTGGTTGACCAGTTTCACCATTTGCCCAGCACCGTGGCCGCCCATATGGGTAATGGTCTTGCCCATCGCCTCGAAATAGGGCATGGCTCGTGCCACCTGCTCTGCGTCCCCTCCGATCATTATCGTGAGCGTTCCGTTTTCCGCCCCCTCACTGCTGCCGCTCATGGGGGCGTCAAGCATATGTATACCTTTTTCGGCGAGTTCCGAGGCCATGTCGCGCGTGGCTTGAGGGCTGATGGTGCTCATGTCAATAACCAAGGAGCCTGATTTGGCTCCGTGGATGACACCCCTTTCACCCAAAACCACCTCCTGCACATCCGGGGTGTCGCTGACGCAGGTGATGACAACGTCACATTTGGAGGCCAGACCCTCAGGGCTGTTGGTCCCCTTGGCGCCCGCCTCTATCAACGGCTCCATGCGCTTGGCGGTCCGATTCCAGACATGCACCTTAAAACCTGCCTTCAGCAGGTTGCCAACCATTCCCTGGCCCATAATCCCCAGTCCAATAAAACCAATGGATTCTTTCATGACATCTCCTTTACATCGATAGTTGGAAAATATTTTTGGAGCGGACTGATTCAGCTCTAATGAGGCTTATAAAGCTCTTCCAGCCGGGCCCTGTGAGCAGCGTGCTTTTTCCCGGTTTTGGCCAAAACCCGGGAGATTTCTGCCAGCCCTTTGGTCTTTTCTGCAGCCTGGTTGTAAAAGCTTTGGGCTTTCTCCTCGAGCTCCAACGCGCAAGCCATGATCCGTTCCAGACCCATGTCCTGTGTCAACTCCCGATCACTCTCATAGGGTTCGCTGGTGAAGTCGGTAATGGGCTCCAATACCATTTCAGTCACATGTTCACGTCGTGCGCGGAGCATGTTTTTCTCGTTCTTCTTCTCATCTTTGGCGAACGCCTCCATCAGGTCTTTGTGCGCCGCACAGGCCGGGCTCGCGGCTGCCGCCTCATAGAACGCCTTGTCAGCCGCTTCCAGTTCTACTGCAAAACTCATAATACTACCGAAATTTTTTAGCTCCATCTCCACCCCTTTCCACTAAGACAAAGTAGTTGCCGCAGACCACAAACTGAATACTTACCGAGGCAACACCCGAACTCGCTCAAAAGGCTTGGTAACGTTCAGAAGTGCTAACATGGCCAAAATCCGTACGCAACTTCTCCAAGGTTAATAGTGAGGCCATGAGCCGCCCACCGCCCTCTGGCACAATAGATATCCCCTTGAGAAAAGGGGCATGGCCTCACAAAGGAATCATTGAGCAACCACAGGCCATGCTACGCTTTTGAACGTTGCCCACGAATCAGAACCAGCGCGAAATAACCACTTTGGTGTCGGTAAAAAACTGGAATATTTCCCGGCCGTGTCCTTTTAGATCACCAAAGAATGAGTCGCCAGCACCCCCAAAGGGGAAAAAGGCCATGGGTGCAGCAATGCCAATATTTATCCCGAGCATGCTGGGTTCCACGTGATGCTTGAAGTCCCGGGCGGTTTTACCACTGTTTGTGTACAGACAGGCCGCATTGGCGAAGCCCCGATTATTGACCATCTCGATGGCCTCTTCCAAGTCCTTCACCCGTGTGATTGGCACCACCGGGCCGAAGATCTCCTCCCGGGCGATGGTCATGTCCGGCGTCACCTCGTCAAAGACGGTTGGGCCGATGAAAAAACCGTTAGGATAGCCTTCAACCTGAATACCTCGGCCGTCCAGGATGAGCTTGGCCCCCTCAGCCAAACCCTTTTCAATGTACCCCAATACGCGCTCTTTGTGGGAAGCACTGATCACGGGCCCCATCTGGGTCATGGCGTCCAAACCGTCTCCCACGCGAAGGCTCTTGGCCGCGGCCACGAATTTCTCCTTCAGTTCGTCGTAAACCTCACCCACCGCCACCAGGATGGCACCG
>JASFEQ010000469.1:0-3344 GCA_050124735.1 Desulfobacteraceae bacterium
CTGGGCGAATTGATTTTGGCCTTCAACGATGAGGAATTAGAATGCCTCAAAGCCATTAAAAAACAAGGGGAACATATACATATCGAGGGACTTGAAATTATTGATAAAGACCAAATTCAGCGGCTGGAACCGAGTGTAAATCCTGACGCTATGGCTGCCCTTCATATGCCAACAGCTGGTATTTTCAATCCCTTCGAACTCGTGCACGCCTTCTATGAGAACGCCCGAGAAAACGGGGTCAGCATGCTCATGGGCACTGAAGTGACGGCAATCCTTCAGGAGAAAGGGGAATTCAAAGTTGAGACGGATCAAAACCAGATTCAGGCCAGCTACGTTGTGAATGCGGCGGGCCTCCATGCGGGTAAGGTGGCCGGAATGGTGGGCGCCGACAACTTTAAGATCTCTTATGCCACCAAGGGGACCTGTTTTATTCTGGATGACTGCATGGGAGATATGATCAACCACATCGTCACTGGATTACCTGACTTACAATCTTTTACCCGCTTTAAGTTGGTGATGCCCACCTATGCCGGGAACATTTTGATATATACCCCGATGAGCGAGCCAGCCCATGGGATCGATGACCGTGCCGTAGAAAAAAGAACATTTGATTTGACCCTTGAAAGTGCGAGATCATTGGTTCCAGACGTGGATTTTAAAAGGGATATTATTGCATCATTTTCCGGTTTGACCGCACGCAATGATCGAGGCGACTTCATCATCGAGGCCTCTGACAAGTGTAAGGGATTTGTGAATGTGGCGTTGCCGCCACCCGGGATCACTTGTTCGCCGGTGCTTGGTAAGCGGGTGGCTCAAATTCTCAAAACCAATGGTTTGGTTCAGACTGAAAAACCCCATTTCCACCCTTATCGTAAGGGCATAAATTCAATCCGTGATTCCTCCGCACCCCAAATAAGAGAACGCATCCAACAGGATCCCCGCTATGGCAAGGTGGTTTGCCGTTGCGAAAAGGTGAGTGAAGCAGAGATTGTCGATGCCATTCAAAGAGGAGCGTCCACACTAGATGGCGTAAAATTTCGGACCAGAGCAGGCATGGGGAGGTGCCAAGGGAATTTTTGCGGCCCCAAATCCGCAGGTATTCTAGCCAGAGAGCTGGATCAGCCCCTTGAAAAGATCACCAAGAAGGGCCCCGGGTCCCATTACACCATTTAAAGGATTAGCATAGCCATGGCCAATGAAAGACCAATCTCTTTGGATGTTGCCATTGTTGGAGGAGGTCCGGCTGGCATCACTGCTGGTTTAGAACTCTCTAAATCATCTAATTTGCGCATGGCCCTTTTTGAGGGTGATACGGAATTGGGAGGGATGCCACGAAGCTGCCATGTTTTTTTTGGAATGAGGGATCAGAGACGCCTCTATACAGGGCCGGCATATGCGCGGATATTAAACCGCTTGATACGAAAAACTGATGTTGACATTCACACAGAGTCAAGAGTCTTGAATATTATTCCTGGAAACCTGGGGGAGCCGCATCAAATCAATGTTTTGTCGCCCCAGGGTCTAACATCCTATGAAAGCCGTTTTCTCTTGCTGGCCACCGGATGCTTTGAGAGCTCCCGTTCCGCCAGACACATCCCTGGCACACGGCCCGCCGGCATTTTGACGACGGGGACGCTTCAAGATCTGGTTAACCTCCGTCTTCTGAAACCGGGGAACCGTGCCCTTATTATTGGGAGTGAGCACGTGGCCTTGTCCAGTGTTCTAACCCTTAGACGGGCAGAGATATCCATTGCTGGAATCGTAGAAGAAGATCCAGAACTTCAGACCTATCCCTGGGCGGCCCATGCCACAGGTCGCTTTTTCAATTTCCCCATATACAAAGACACTTCAGTTAAGGCGATCCTGGGAGATAAAAGGGTGGAAGGCGTCCAATTGGTGAAACAAAAAGACCAAGAATTTTTCCAGGTAGAATGTGACACAGTTATTATTACTGGCAAATTTCGGCCTGATTCCTCTTTGATTGATAACACCCCTATTGAACAGGATCCGTCAAGCCTAGGACCTGTCGTGGATATGAATCTCATGACCTCAGTGCCGAATATCTTTGGGGCCGGAAATGTTCTAAGAGGGGCTAATATGCATGATTTGTGCGCCCTGGAAGGGAAAATGGCCGCGCGAAGCATTTTGAAGAAATTGGGATCCCGTAGGACCCAAACGGATAAATCTATCCGCCTGAGAGCTGAGTCCCCTCTCCGGCATGTGGTTCCACAGAAGATTGAACCTGGCCAAATTCGCAAGCGTCTCTTTTCGAAGCTTTTCCCTTGGCCCGCCTTTCAAGTTGAGCGCACTTTGAGAAATCCAATTATAGAGGCCTGGTCCGGAAAAGAAGAAATCTGGGAAGGCTCTTTTCGGAAATTGATCGCCAACACCCGGATCCCCATTCCCGTTGAGAAGTTCGATTGGAATCGCTGTGATCCGGAGAAAGAGATTACATTAGAAGTGAAAGGGGCGCATAATTAACACATAACCCATTGCCCATTTCTTCAGAAACCTCCTTACTCCTCTTCCTCTTTCGCCTTGCTAAGGGATTCTTCAAACTCCTTAAAGAACTTATCCTTCTCCTTCCAACTGGCGCCGAATCGCTCGTCAAAATAGGGACCTAACCGATCAAGAGATTTCAGCCACCAGAGTCGTTTTCCTCCACCAAGAACCACATCTTCGAGTAAATCTCTCAGTTCTGTCATTTTATCTTTGGGCAGGAAGGAGACAGCCCCCAGTTTAATAGATTTCTTCAGGGCCTCCGGCGTCACGGCATGGGCTGTAAGCATGACCGTTGGGAAACCTTTGGCCTCGGCGTGTTTGAGGAGTTCGAAGCCATTTACACCCATTATATCTAAAACCACCACATCATAGGCATGACTTGAAAGGTTTTGAAGAGCAGTTTCGTAATCCGCCGCCTTGTGAATGACGCACATATCCAGCATTTCCTCCACCGTATCCAGGACATCAGGTTCATCATCCACCACCAGAATGATCTTATCTTTCAAAGGACTCTCCGAGTTCATTTCTCTTATCCCTCCCTATCGTCCGTTCCGGAATTCCGTTCCTTATAGCAGGGAATATCTGGCCCGTCAAAAACAACTGTCGATTTTATACGCCCTCTCAAGGATCCTTGTGGTCTTACACACGAGAGGCCCTGACACATGCCCCGGGAACTGGGGTCTTTCTTCCGCTTCTCTGTAAGGCTGGGAATTTTCTCCGGGGCGATGTAAGTAATATTACGATGGCTTCTCAGCCAAACGGAGGAATGCCTGGGCAGAGGGCGAGAGTTCTGCGTCTCGAGGCAAGATAATATCCGTCTGCACGAAAATCGGACCACCCTG
>JASFEQ010000470.1:0-3341 GCA_050124735.1 Desulfobacteraceae bacterium
CCTTGATTAGCCACGTCAACACCTGTCTCTGTTATTTTCAGGGGGTTAGCATTGGTCAAAACTTCAACCTTGTTCTCATCAAGCAATTTCATGAGGTCAAGGGCATTTCCCCATATCATATCACCCAGCACCATATCTAAGATCTCCACAACAGTTGCCTTCTTGCCTTGTTTTCCAAGATGCAAGGCGGTTTCACATCCGATCGAACCTCCACCAATGACGACCACTGAGTCTCCAACTCTTCCCTTACCCAAGAGTACGTCGACAGCTGTGAACACTCTTCCTTTTCCAATTCCCTCTTCTATCCCGTTGATCTCAGGAATGGCTGGGCTAGCACCCGTGGCAATAAAAACGACGTCAGGATTGGCGCTCTGGATGAGCTCAGGGGTCCCCTCCTTTGCAAACTCTATGGGTACGCCAACTTTCTTTATTTGGGTCTTGAGGTAATCAAGCAGGAGTCTATAGTCGTCCTTGAAATCAGGCGCAGAAGCGGGTATCAGATTGCCCCCCAGCGTATCACTCTTCTCCCAGAGGATGACGTCATGACCCCTCAATGTGGAGACCCTCGCCGCCTCCATGCCAGCAGGCCCCCCTCCGATAACAAGCACGGATTTTTTCTTTTCTGTCGGCCTTATGGCCAACTCTCGCTCTATCGCTGCCGTAGGGTTGACCGCACAGCCGATATGATGAAATTTCCTTACCCTCCCTATACAACCTTCGTGGCACCCGATACACGGATTGATGTCTTCCGTTCTTCCTTCCTTCACTTTGTTTGCCCAATCCGGATCAGCCAGCAGATACCTGCCCAGTGCGATGAAGTCCGCCTTTCCTTCCTGCAACACGCTCTCAGCCAGATCCGGGTATCCAAGTTTACCTGAGGCAATAACCGGGATGTTTACGGCCTTCTTCGTCATCTCTGTCAGGTGAACCGCATTGCCCCGTGGTTGCGTTGTGGGGGGCTGAGCTATGTTATAGGTCTCGTAGCAGCCAACATTAATGCTGAGGGCATTGACGCCCGCTGCCTCTAACATTCGGGCTATCTCGACGCCCTCCTCAGGTTCACGGCCTCCTTCCAAGTAGTGCGCTAAAGGGTACTTGTAAAGTATAGGAAAGTCCGGTCCAGCACCCCTCCTTATGGCTTGCACAAGCTCAATCGGAAGCCTCATTCTGCCTTCTAAATCGCCTCCGTATTTATCCGTTCGTTTATTCCAGAGTGCGGTCATGAATTCGTCCAGAAGATACCCTTGGTGCGCGTGGATCTCGATGGCATCCATGCCGGAGAGGGCAATGATGCCGGCGCTGAACTCATAGTCCCTTACCAATTCTTTAATCTCTTCCGTGGTAAGCTCTCGGGTGGTTACATGCCTTTCACCCTGTGCCGGGTATCGGCCAGGGCCTATTTTGGGCACCTCACCCTCAGGACTGCGGAAACTGGGCAAAGGGGAGGGGCCCACAAGACCACCATGGGGAAGGTCCGGGTTCGGCGTCGGAATGCGTCCTATTCCGATTGTCAACTGGACGCAGATCTTTGCCCCATAGTCGTGTACCGCTTCAGCGAGGTAATTGAGCCAGGTACCGGCCCTTGCATTGTGAACGGTAGGTCCTCCAATAGAGATCTCAAGTTTCCGATTCGTGCGCATGAAGGTGGTCTTTATCAGCCCTATGCCCCCCTTTGCTCGAGCCACATAAAAGTCTATTGCACTTTGTCCCAGAGCTGCTTCATCGCCCGGTGATCCGAGCTGCACATTCAGGGCATCCATAACGATTCGGTTTTTTAGCCAAAGGTCCCCTATTTTCCCGGGCTCGAACAGTTTCATTTTTCAACCTCCTTTCTCCACAGAGCTAATTCCTGATTTTAGATATGCTAATTTATAAAGCTCTTATCGTTAGCTGATCGTGAAGAGCGCGGTCAAGTCCATTTTTAATCAACGACGGCCATGGCCTCAATTTCCACCATCCATTCTGTTTTCGCCAAACTCTTCACCACAAAGAGTGTCGTAGCAGGGTAGGGCGGCTGAAGATAGTCCCCCCTAACTCTGTCAAATGGTTGCCATTGCTCCTGTTCGGTGAGTAAGACGCCCAACCTCACGATGTCTTTAAAGGTGGCCCCTCCAGCCTCCAACATATTCCTGAGGTTTTCAAATACCTGTCTGACCTGCTTTTCAAAATCCCCAGGGGCTACAACATTTCCGTCAGCGTCTTCAGGCACCTGGCCGGATATGACAACGAGTTTTCCGCCCTCTACTTTCCAACCTTGAGAATATTTTGCAGCGGGTGGAGCTACCTTGTCCGAGTTAAGCAACGTTTTCTTCATCTCTTTCCCCCCTCGCTAATAATAGGAACATGAACGAACTGCCTAGAGCTTGTCTCAAACTCAGGGTTGATCCTTTCTTGGCATGACTTTCTTATGAACGGACCCTCAATTCATACGGCCTCACTGACTGGGCATGTCTTGCTTGCTCATAAATTGTTCTATGTAAGTCATCATAGAAGTGATGTGAGATCTCAGGAACTCCTTGGCCAAATCATATTCACCCCTCTGAATAAAGTCCAAAATCTGCTTGTGCTCCTCTTGGGCTTGATCCGGGACACCGGGTAGGTAGGTGCACATAAACTGATAGCGGGCCAGACTGGAGGTAATGGAGTTATAGAAGTGAATGACCCAACGATTACCGGTCGATTCGACCAGTTTTGTATGAAAGTGGGGGAAAGGGTTATGTGTCACGTTTTCCTCTCGCTTATCATGAGAAGGCGTCCAAAGATCTGATACCGAGGCCATGGCTGATTCCACATCAGGCAGGTCTCTGACATCTTTGGCTTTAAGGAGCTCGATAACATAACATTCAATCATCTGCCTGGCCTCAAATATCTGCCGGCAATCCTGCATGGATACCCCGGTGACATAGCACCCTTTTCGGGGGATGCCAACCACAAGATGCTCGTTCTCCAACATCCTGAATGCCTCGCGCAGAGGAGGGCGGCTGACCCCAAGACGAGAAGAGATCTCCAGTTCATTGAGTTTCTGCCCGGGTGCCAATTCCCCGATCACAATATTCTCCCTAAGGTACTGGGCTACACTTTTGGTCACACCCACGACTTCCATCCGTAGACTCCCCCAATTTTTGTTTATTGTTTATTGTAGACAATAAAAAACAATCAGAAGAATGGCAAGAAAAATTTTTTCTGCTATGGGCCCAATATGAACGCCTCCTTAAACCGGCTAAAAAGCCACACAAACATGCTTTTCAGCCGACACCAGTAGGATTATCAAACCCTGCTAAGTAATTTATCATATTAGAATTTATAAATTTCAGATGTGTTTTATAAAAGGGAGTCTCATT
>JASFEQ010000471.1:0-3301 GCA_050124735.1 Desulfobacteraceae bacterium
GGGGAGGAGCGATCAAAGGCAACGCAGCCCTTCGACTTTGCTCAGGACCGTGAGTCCTTCGACGTTGCTCAGGACCGTGAGCTTGTCGAACGGCCTGTCGAACGGCCTGTCGAACGGCTTGTCGAATGGCAGATGATGCCTTTATGGTGAATCAAGGAGGAGGCCATTAGCATATGGAGAAGGTTACAATAGAAGGGGTTGAGCTCCATCTCACCCAGCCTGACCAGGTCCCTATGGTCTGGGTTGGACAGGAAGAACTGGTGACCCAGGTTATTGCCGCTTGGTTGGTGATTGGTGATGATGATCTCCCTCTGAACCCGAGGCTTGTGGGTAAGCCGGGTGTGGGAAAGACCACTTTGGCCTACCATGCCGGCCGCACTCTGGACAGGCCCGTCTATCTTTTCCAGGCCACTATGGATACAAGACCAGAGGATCTGATCGTCACCCCGGTCATATCTGAGGCAGGAAAGGTGAAATACATGGCAAGTCCTGTGGTTTCTGCCATGATCAAGGGTGGTATAGCGGTGATTGACGAGGGAAACAGAATGAGTGAAAAGAGCTGGGCCTCGTTGGCGCCCCTCATGGACAACCGACGTTACGTGGAATCCATTGTGGCAGGCATAAAGATCAAGGCCCACCCAGACTTCCGTCTTTGCACCACCATGAATGACGATGCGAGCACGTTTGAGCTTCCCGAGTATATTCACTCTAGGCTCCAACCTCAGATACTGATCGACTTCCCCGAGCGTGATGAAGAATTGATGATCCTAAAGGCCAATCTCCCTTTTGCCGAAGAAGAAATCCTGGATTACGTGGTCGATTTTCTCCAGATAGCCCACGAAGCGGATGAGCGTTATTCTGTAAGGGATGGCATCAATATCGCTCGTTATGCCCTGAAAAGACTTGTGGAACGCGGTGAGCGTTTGACCTCCACTGCACGAAAAAAGAGGATCGTGGAATATATGAGAGAAGCCGCTTCCATGATTTTGGATTCCACGGCTGCCTTCTATTTTGAGGATATGCTGGATGACCAGGATGAGGCATGACAAGATTGAGTGGCAGAACGTGCGCCTGGTCCCCATTCTCCACAACAGAATGGAGTTCGCCACGGAGGTCAGGCGGCAGTTCGAAGAATTCAGGCCCGACCATGTGGCCATTGAATATCCCTCCACGCTAAAGGAAAAAATCCTTCAGGGAATCAAAAGGCTCCCATATCTTTCAGTGGTTCATTATGAGGAAAGTGATGGGACTTTCATCTACTTGTTGTTGGAGCCCAGCGACGGACAGATCGAGGCCGCAAGACTTGCCCTTGAGAACAATATTCCTATCCACTTCATAGACCGTGACACGGAGGGGTACCCCCTTGATCCCTCTCCTATGCCAGATCCTTACGCCCTCACAAAAATCGGCCATTTCATATTCTGCCAGGCCTATCTGCGTAAACACCGTGATGACCCTCGTTCTTTGGAGGACCGGCTTCGTGAAAAGACGACGGCCTATCATCTCCAGCAACTCTCCCGCAAAGGCGAAAGGATCCTCTTTGTAGGGGGGCTATACCATCTCCCGGGTCTCATTGAGATGCTTAACCAGCCGCAGCAGACTGAAGTGATTGGGCGGCGCCACAGGAAAGGTGTGGGACTTGCTCACCTTCACAGGGATTCGAGCAGAGAAATTATGAGCGAGATGCCTTTCCTTGCGGCCAAATATGAGAAATCCAGATCCAGTAGAGATGGGGAACCCCCAGATAGGCTTGAAGCAAACAGCCAGGTGATAATGACTTCACGGCAAAATTATTGGAAAAATAACAAGGAAGAACTATCTCGAAGCCAGGTGAGGGTTCTTAACAGATTTGCCAGGAACTATGCCCTGGTTTCCGGCGGCCTTGTCCCCAGTTTCTACCAGCTCATCGTTGCTGCCAGGGGGGCTGCTGATGATAACTTTGCCTATGAAGTCTGGGACAAAGGGAGCAACTATCCATGGCAGACCGAGAACCCTGGTCTTCCGGTGCTGCGCCTGAGCGCAGAGGACCTATTCCTCGACCAGAAAAGAATAAGATTCCACAGACGGCTAAAGACATTCCGCAGGCGGCTTGTTCCCGTCCCGATCAAAAAAAAGAAGCGAGAACGAATCCCGGGAGAATGGAAGAGAGACTTTCAGGGACTCTTTATCTGCTCGTATCCGCCGGAGGATGTGGTCGTCGAAGGATATGGCCAGTATCTCCAGAAAAAGGCCCTGGAAATTAAGTCCGAGGAGAATAGCAGAATCGTCCCTTTCACCACTTCCATGGAGGATGGTCTGGACATTAGACAAACCATCAGGGAATGGCCAACGGGCCCAATCTATGTCAATGAGAGCAGGCCCTTGAAGGGAAAGGTGGGTTCGGTGGTCGTCATCTTCGACCCGGATTTCCCGGGCGAGGACGGTAAAGAGGATTTCCCCTGGAGGGTGACATGGCTTGGGGAGCATGAACAGGAATCGGACATGGCCTTTTACAGCACGCCCGCAGGAGAGGTGATGGACGGGCCAGGCATTTCCAAGTGTCAGTACGGTGGGTTCATGCTTACCTATCCTCCCCTGCGTGTTTACGACATATGGAAGGATCCCTTTTTCGATGTGGCGAGGAACAAGCCAGAAAGACTGCTCATGTCTGCTATTGACTATAGCCTGGAAAAGCACGTGGTCTATGTGGCGGCCAAACCGCCTTCAGGCTGGTGCCAGAGCATGGCCTCGAGACTAGGGAAAAAAATCATCTACCTCCCCATAGGCATCTTCTCCCCGATTACACTGAAAAAGATCCGGCAATTTCACGTTCTCGATGGCCACCACGTGAGGAAATATGCAAAACACTATATTTGATAACAACTCACCACCGAAGGCAGGTGGAACCTTTTCATTTGCCATTACCCGCTCGGCTTGGCTGAAGCCTCGCGCCCGTCCTCTCCATCCTCCGCAGTAGTCTGTCCATCCTCCGTAGCAGGCTACTGCGGAGGACGGGCTACGGAGGATGGAATGGCAGGCAGGTCTTTCGGCAGTTATGATTACCCCAAATAGCATGGTAAATAATTCCTAAAGCGGAGGGAAGATTCAAATGGGCGATACCATGGATGATTTTGTTCATGAGATAAGGGAACAAATATACGAAGAAACGAAAGAAGCTTATGGGAACAAGGCCTATCAGCGTTGGCTGAATCCCCTTTTTATGGGTTCCATGAACAATCCGGACGGCTATGCAAGGTCAGTAGGCGTTTGCGGCGATACCATGGAAATCTTTCTGAAGTTTGATGGGGACCGGGTCAAGCGA
>JASFEQ010000472.1:0-3299 GCA_050124735.1 Desulfobacteraceae bacterium
TGAAACCCTCATTTTTAAGGAATCGGAGAGCTGGGCCGAGGTCAGGAAATCTCTTGAAAGTCTAGCGTCACCTCCCCTTTCAGTCCTGTCAGGGGAACTTCCAAGTTCCACGGAGGCTGGAAGGATAACATTCCCGCTTTGCAGTACACTCTCTACGAGTCTTCTGTCACTGTCGAGATCTTTTTCCATCTGTTCAAGGTGCTCCTGCATCCACGCGTTCATCGCAGGGTCCTTTTCACCAAAAGGATAGGCCTTAAACTTCTCATGGAATGATCTCAACACTTCAAGACCAAGGTTTGCTTGCTTTTCAAAGAGCGGGATATTGAGGCCGATGAGTTTTGCCCCACTTTCTTTCAGTATGTCTATCATCTCTGCGATCAGGTGTCGCGGCCAGGGCCATGAACCGAGGTGGGTCAGGCTCTTGTCATCAATGTTGACGAGCACCACCTGAGAGACACCCTGCTTTACTCCAGGGGAGGATCTCAACGCTGAATCATAGACATATCTTTCAATGCCCTCGAAGAAGGACGGCCTGATGTGGGAAAAACCGATAAATATCAGAACAATTATGGCCCCTAATAACAGATCTACGTTTAGAGTCCTCTTAGCCATCTATTTAGATTTATTGAAACCTATCCAGTTGCTCGGGTATATGTTTTCGTTAAGGTCGTAATATTTAGCGCCTGTCCAAGTGGAATAATGGCATATTGGCATGATGGCCCGCCCTACCCTCAGGGGTGCAGTCTTTTCTGGGACGGAGTAGGTCAGAGAGCGGATCCAGGGGCCATTAATCCATTTTTCCGTTATTCCAACCGGGGACGAAGCCACGGGTTCATTAACCTTACAATAATAACTCAAAAATTATCAAAATTTATAATAATATTAATCGAAACAAGTACTTAATGTCAAAGGAAAAGCAGAATTTCTTAATCTGGACAAGATTGTAATAGTTTGACAACCACAAATGCGGTTGGTAAAGAGGGGGGTCAAGAATTCCGAGTATAGCTCTCCACTTTGAAGACCGGGGCTTCTCCCCTGCTGTGTCGCGAACTCGCAATGAATCATCATTAGGAAGGATATTAATACTATGGGAGGTTGGTTTAAGGCAGCGGGTGCTGGAATCGGTTACTATCTAGGAGGGCCGGTCGGGGCCTTAATTGGATATTTCTTTGGCAGAGCCATGGGGAATCAGCCATCTCCTTCATCCATAGAATCACCTCTCGCACAATACTATGAAATACTGCGGGTTTCGCCTAAGGCTGGAATGGAAGAGATAAAACAATCTTATCGCACGCTGGTCAAACGATACCACCCTGATCTTCATAGCCAAGTAGATGAGGAAAGAGCCAACCTTCTTAGAAAGAAGATGGCAAAGGTGAACGAAGCTTACTCTGAGATCAAGAAGGCACGGAACTTCTAACGGGATGGAGTATCGGAGTAAATGAGCAATGATAAATGTTATATGCCGTTGGTGCTTATCGCGTATTGTTCCAGGTGGAAATCTTCTTTTGATATTATGATGATAGGTCTGTCAATCCGTCTCTCCATATCCATGATCGATTCCTGCTCTTCCTCTTTTAGGGCCTGATCAATCTCCGGATTCACTCGCACGTAAACGTTACCCCCGTTGATAGAAGAGGCGGCTTCTCTTTCGATATCACGAAATATCTCACAACAAATGGTCTTTTTTGATTTGAGGGCCCCTCTGCCTTCACAGTAGGTGCAGGGTTCGCTCATAAGTCTGCTAAGGTTTTCCCTCGTTCTCTTTCTGGTCATTTCGATGAGCCCGAGTTCAGACATGCGAAGGATATGGTTCTTGGCCTTGTCTTTGCTCAAGGCCTCTTTCAACGCCATAAAGACCCGATCCCGATTGGCCTTTTTTTCCATGTCAATGAAATCAATAACAATCAGACCCCCTATATTTCTCAGACGAAGCTGGTAAGCAATCTCTTTAACTGCCTCAAGATTGGTTTTCAAGATGGTCTCTTCCAGGTTCCTTTTGCCCACGTAACTTCCCGTGTTCACATCTATGGCTGTCAAGGCTTCAGTCAGTTCGATGACTATGTAGCCGCCTGATTTAAGCCATATCTTCTTCTCCAAGGCCCTGGAAATTTCCATTTCTATGCCGTATCTGTCGAAAATAGGATCTATTCCATCATAGAGTTCAACAGAATATTTTAGTCTGGGTGCAAATGTTTCAATGAACTCCATAATGTTTTTGTATTCTTCCCTTGAGTCAATAATCAGCCGATCCACTTCACGGGTGAAGAGGTCACGCACCGATCTCAAGGAGATATTTAAATCCTTGTACAAGAGGCTAGGGCTTGGTTGTTTCTCCATCCTATCTTGGATATTGGCCCACAATTTCACCAGGAAATCCATCTCGGATTTGAGTTTATTGCTTTCTGCCCCTTCGCTGACAGTTCTTACGATAAAGCCAAGGACATTGGGCCTGATATCTTGGACAATAGTCCTGAGTCTTTCTCTTTCTTCCAAGTCTTCTATGCGTCTGGAAATTCCAATGTGGTTGACGGTAGGCATGAGTACCAGATGCCTTCCAGGCAGAGAAATATGTGAGGTTAGGCGCGCTCCCTTTGTTCCGATGGGTTCTTTTGATACCTGCACCATGATGTCCTGCCCCTCGTGGAGCAGATCCTCTATATTGAAAGAGATTCCCAAAAGGGGATCAGGCCTCATCTCTTCGAGTCCATGGGCTAAGGAATCTTCATTGTTCGCGCTATTCTGGAGCATCATCTGCTCCAGCCCCATGAAGTCTTTATGGACGTCTGAAACATAGAGAAAAGCGGTTCGGTCAAGTCCGATGTCAACGAATGCTGCTTGCATCCCTGGGAGGACCCTGACCACTCTCCCGCGGTAGATATTCCCCATGAGTTCCTGGCCTGTCTTCCTCTCAATATGCAGCTCAATGACTTGGCCGTTCTCCACAAGCGCTACTCTGGTTTCATGGGGCCTCGTATTGATAATGAGTTCGTTAGCCATAGAAGAAGTGCCTAAAGTGAACTAAAGTGCCTAAAGTGTCTAAAGTTGCTTTCCCTTAGGGGTCCCCATAACTGGGCTAGAAGCAGGTTTCCTTAACGAATACCTCGCTCTCTTCAATTTTAGATCATTTTAGGCACTTTAGCCACCTGAAATATTAACCCTGATGGTGATCAGGAATGCTACATAACCTGCTAATGAGGCTGTCGGAAAACGCCCATCTGCCATTCGACAAGCCGTTCGACAGGCTCACGGTCCTGAGCAAAGTCGAAGGACTCATGGCCCTGAGCAAAGTCGACCCT
>JASFEQ010000473.1:0-3295 GCA_050124735.1 Desulfobacteraceae bacterium
TAGGCAACAAGCTAAGAGTAAATAATGTACTTGAAGGGAGTGTGAGGAAAGCAGGTAATAGGCTGAGAATCACGGCCCAACTCATCAATGTGGCAAATGATAGCCATATCTGGTCTGAGACATTTGACCGCGAACTTAAAGATGTCTTTGCTATTCAGGAAGACATCTCCCAGGCGATTGTGAACAAATTTAAAATTGAACTCAAAGATAAGGAAAAAAGAAAACTGGTCAAGAGTTCTACCGATAACCAGCAGTCCTATGATTTATATCTTAAGGGCATGTTTTCCTGGAATAAGGGTGAGCCTCAAGAGGCCATCGGCTATTTTGAGAAATCTATCGCATTAGATTCAGAGAATGCCCATGCTTATGCCATGCTCGCGACCGTATATAGACACATTAGCCTTTACAGCCCTTTTCCGGCAAAGGCGAGCTATGAGAAAGCAAAAACTGCAGCCCTGAAGGCGCTTGAGATCGACAAAATGCTTGCTGAAGCACATGTCGTTGATGGTGAAGTCAAAATGGCCTATGAATACGACTGGGCAGGTGCGGAGAAAGCACTCAGTCAATCGATTGAGTTGAACCCAGGCTTAGGGATGGCCCATTTTTCTTTTTCTATGTATCATTTTGCTGTGGGCGAGTCTGATAAGGCTATTGGGGCGCTGGAGCGTGCTCTTGAGCTTGATCCCTTATCAAATGCTATCAATTCATATATGGGAATGGGCATCCTTTGGAAAGGCGAGTATGAAAGAGCAATAGAATATCTCCAGAGGGCCAATGAAACAACTCCAAACTATCCTCCCACGATAGCGAATCTCGGATTGGCCTATGCAAAAAAAGGAGACTATGAGGAAGCCATTTCAACACTGCTAGAAGGCGCAAAACTTTTTCCGGAAAACCCTTTTTTGACGAGTGCCCTTGGTTGTGCTTATGGCTTAGCTGGCAAAAAAGATGAGGCACAACAAATAGTTGATGGATTTATTGAAATCTCAAAAAAAGGATACTTTTCACCGATGTTCATATCCAGAGTATACGCTGGAATGGGTAACGTAGACAAATCTATTGACTGGCTGGAAAAGGCCTACGAGGATCGCGATCCGCTTCTCTTAAATATCAAAGCAGTTCCTTCTCATGACTACATGCACGCTAATCCAAGATTCATTGCATTATTGAAAAAAATGGGATTGGAAGACTGATTGAGAAGGCAAGGCTAAACTGAAGGGAGTAGCAACACCATATCTTGGTGCGCCACGAAGGCGCAAGTTGCCAACGGGTGAAAGTCCCGTCCGGGAAATTATCGGTTCATCCCGGTAGCTACCCAGGCAGTGGGATAGGGAGACCTTCCTGCTGAAGCCCTGGGGACAAATGTAAGCCATAGGGCTGCGGCAAGCTGACAGGCCGTAACGTGAGTGAACCTTGAGAAGGCCCCGAAAGGACAGTTGTAGATGCCGACCCGCCCAAGATTCGGGGAAGGCCGCTGTAGGATGGGGAAGCAAACCGTTATCAGCACCCATTCTGATCTACCGGGGTAATGAGGATGGCATGTCAGGAAGGTAGCTTGTGTACCGTGGGAGACCCGTCCCTGATGCGGAGTCGCGACCCGTAACAGCGCTTCAGGTGCTGGTCAGGGCGGGAGTCGGAGAGGGTCATAGGACCGTTGAAGCCGGGTAATGCTGGTGGAGGGAAGGGCCCTTACTTCTGGTGTGCTTTTGAAAGAGATGAGACGAGGTGATTGGCCATGGGCCTGAAAACACCTGAAAAGATTCGGATTCTCCAGAGAAAGCTTTATCTCAAGGCGAAGTCGGAACCGGACTTCCGCTTCTATCTGCTTTATGACAAGCTCTATCGAGAAGACATCCTGAAGCATGCCTACTACCTGGCCAAGGCCAATGGTGGAGCATCAGGCGTAGATGGTGTCACATTCGAGATGATTGAGGCAGAAGGCTTACAGGAGTGGTTGACCGGGATCAGGGAGCAACTGCGCTCTAAGACATACAAACCGCAGCCAGT
This sequence comes from Desulfobacteraceae bacterium, assembly GCA_050124735.1. Lineage (GTDB taxonomy): Bacteria > Desulfobacterota > DSM-4660 > Desulfatiglandales > HGW-15 > JASFEQ01. The sequence continues at coordinate 2,008 of JASFEQ010000473.1, forward strand.
GCGGCGGGCGATGATCCCGAAGCCTGGTGGAGGGAAGCGCCCATTGGGCATTCCTACGATACGAGACCGTGTGGTCCAGACGGCCGCCAAATTGGTAATTGAGCCGATCTTTGAGGCGGATCTGGAGCCCAATGCCTATGGTTATCGACCAAAACGCAGTGCGTTAGATGCGGTTTGCAAGGTCCATAAGCTGTTACGAGAAGGCTACACTGACGTTGTGGATGCGGATCTGTCCAAGTACTTTGACACGATTCCGCATAAGGAATTGATGCAGTGTGTGGCCCGCCGGATTGTGGATCGCAACGTATTGCGATTGATTAAACTTTGGTTGAAAACGCCCATTGTATTCAATGATGGTAAAGGTGGAGGGAAACAGATACGAGGAGGGCGGAAGAACCGTAGCGGTACTCCTCAAGGAGGGGTGATCAGTCCGCTCTTGGCCAATGTGTACATGAACCGTTTCTGAAATATTGGCGGATTAAAAGGTGTGATGAAGTCTTCCAGGCGCAGGTGGTCTCTTATGCGGATGACTTTGTTATCCTAAGTCGCGGCAAAGCGGCAGGAGCCTTGGAATGGACCGGCAATGTTATGAGCCGTCTTGGTCTGAGACTCAATGAGGAGAAAACAGCGATTAGGGATGGCCTGCGGGGAAATTTTGATTTTCTGGGTTACACCTTTGGCCACATGAAGTTCAAGAAAGATGGATCATGGTATACAGGGGCGAGCCCCTCAAAGACCAGTGTAAGCCGTCTGAAACAAAAGGTAAGGAAACTTCTAAGACCCTGTGAGAAAGGAGCGTGGCCGGACGTTCGAGATCGGCTAAACGCCCTCTTGAGAGGGTGGAGTACTTACTTTTGTTATGGGACAACGATGATAGCGTATCGTGCGGTGGAGCGTAATGTCTACAACCGGGTAAGACGTTTCCTGGTCGAACGGCATAAGGTGCATTCGCGAGGCATCCGTCGGTTTCCTTCAGAACGAATATTCGGAGAACTTGGCGTTATGTTGCCAAGGCCGATAAAACCAGTCGTCCTGCGTGTGCCTTGAGGTGAATCCAGTCGGAAAGCCGGATGCGGTAGTTCCGCACGTCCGGTTTGATGAGCGGGGATGGGAAACGGAGCTATATGCCACCGCGCCCATCTTCGACTCTACTGGTGGCTTCCTGAACCCCAAAAGTGCATGATTCTTGCCAAAACGTGCAATCTGGCCAAATTGCACATTACATCTGAGACTGTTGAAAAAGCGGTGTTGTAGTGGCCCATTTTTGTGGAAATCTATTTTTTGCGAT
>JASFEQ010000474.1:0-3290 GCA_050124735.1 Desulfobacteraceae bacterium
TACCATCGAACCTCACAGGGAAGAGGATTTGTGGCCCAGCTTGGAATACCTGGAAAAGTTCTGGCCCTGGTAGAAGAGGCCGTTGGAAAACGCCCACCTGCCGTTCGGCAGGCTCACGGCCCTGAGCAAAGTCGAAGGGCTGCGTTACCCTTATCCCCCGCCCTGTTAAATTCTCGCTACGCGAGACGGCGAAGCCGATTTAACAGGGCAAGTCACTGCGGCGTACTTCTCTGTACGCCTCATTCCTCGGGATTTGTCCGCGCTTCGCTTGGACTCCCCACCCTGCGGGCGGGTCCCCGGTTTCGGAAGCCTTGCATATGGAGATTTTCCATCAGCCTCTCAGAAGCCGGTTTTCCGACAGTTTTGCCAGGTCTATTATTAAATAATTGAAGTTTCATTTACTTTAGGCATTTTAGGCAGTTTAGAACACTTTAGGCACTCTGAAGGGGATTGCGCAACGAAGCCCCTCTGAGGGCAAATCAAAGCCGGGTCCTTGAGCCCGGACTCTTTAATTAGTTCAGGCCATGGGTTGGTTTTTTTTCATATTGAATTTTTGGCCCCTATCATCTAATGTGGCCCGAAAAAACCAGCATGTGACGAGTGTGCAATGCCTAAGAAGAAGAAACCCATACCAATGAATAATCCCTTTCCCAAATCCACCTCCTCGGCGGAAAAACTCAAAAGGTTGCTGGAACTGGTGAGCCCAGATGACACCATGGCCGTTCTCATTAACGCTGATCCAGATGCCATGGCGAGCGCCCTGGCCTTGAAGAGGATTTTCTGGCGAAAGGTGAAGAAGACCCTTGTTTTTCATATTAACGTGATCAAGAGGGCGGATAATTTGGCCCTGGTCAAGTTACTCAAAATCGACCAAGAGCACATCAGGAATCTCAACAGCTCAGAGGTCACAAAATGGGCCATAGTGGATTCCCAGCCCCATCATGACAAACGGTTTAGCAAATTCCACTTTGACATCATTATCGATCATCACCCTGTTGAAACTGATTCTGCTGCACCCTTTCTGGATATCCATGAAGATTATGGTGCCACTTCAACCATCATGACAGAATATCTCAGGGCAGCCAAGATCAAGCCTTCTCCCAGACTGGCCACAGCCCTCTTTCATGGCATTAAGATCGACACAGAGAATTTTGCTCGGCCTTCTCTCCCCAACGACATTAATGCATTCAGGTATCTCTATCCGTTCGCCAATTTGAATATTTTGAAGAAGGTTGAGTCCTCTGAATTGACGCGAAACACGTTGAACAGTTTTCGGACTGCGATGGAAAACCTGACTTTTTTCAAGGACATAGCCTTTGTTCACATGGATAGGGTAAATGATCCTGATATCTTGGTCCTCATTGCTGATTTTTTCCTGAAAATGGCAGAGGCTACTTGGTGTATTGTATCGGGTGTTTACGGGCAGAAGCTTGTTGTCATCTTTAGAAATGCGGGATTCCGCTTAGATGCGGGTAAAATGGCGCAAAGGCTCTTTGGCGATTGGGGGGCCGCAGGTGGGCACAAGAGCGCGGCCAGAGCTGAAATTCCCCTACAGGAAATCGGTCCAGAGACGAGCAATGCCTCTGAATATAAACAATTTATCCTAAGCAAAATAAAGGGAAATTGGAGAAGGAAATGATATCAACTGGGTTTTTTTGATTGTGAAAATGCCCATTGGCCCAAGCTATGACTCAGATAATCACTGAAAAATTTATCGAGGATGTTAAGGGTTCTATCCAAGAGAAGAATCAGCAGTTTCTGAAGAAACTGATTGATGAGATGCGCCCTGCCGATCTTGCCGATCTCATAGAACATCTGGATCAAGAGGAGCGTCTCCATATCTTTGAATTTCTGGAACCAAAAGGGGCCGGGGATGTGCTCGTGGAAATGGAGGCCCCTGTTCAGGAAAGTATTCTGGATGAGCTTGATAACCAGGCCATATCCGAAATTGTCCAAGAGCTTGACTCCGACGACGCGGCTGACCTTGTGGGTGATCTGCCGGCAGAGAGAGCCCAACAGATTATTGAAAGCGTAGAGGATGAGGTATCCGAGGAGCTGGAAAAGCTTCTTCCCTATCCAGAGGATACGGCCGGCGGAATCATGGCCCTGGAGTTTGTTGCCGTGAGGGCGGATGCCACGGTCCAGGAGGCCATTGAAACCATCAGGGAGAACAGGGAAGAGGTGGAGAACGTCTATTACCTCTTTGTGGTGGACGATTTTAATAGGCTGGTGGGTGTTGTATCTTTGAAAGACCTGGTCCTGGAGCCTCCCGAACGAAAGATGAATGAAATCATGAATCCGGAGGTGATTTCCGTCGATTTGCACAGGGACCAAGAGGAAGTCTACCACCTGGTGAAGAAGTATGATTTGGTAAGCATTCCGGTGGTGGATGATCATAATCGCTTGATAGGGCGCATCACCCATGATGATATCATCGACGTGATCGAGGAAGAAGCGGATGAGGATATCTCACTCATGGCCGGTGTGATTCATCAGGAAATCGCAGAGGAATCCTCAATAAAGATTTCACGGGCGAGACTGCCGTGGCTGATTGCAGGGCTTTTTGGCGGCATCGTGGCGGCGCTTGTAATCAATCAATTTGAGTCATCCCTGGAGAAAATCCTCGCCCTCTCATTCTTTTTCCCTGTGATCATGGCTATGGGAGGGAACACGGGGACACAGGCAGCTACCGTGGCTGTGCGAGGTTTGGCGACGGGGGACATTAGCTTGGTGCACATAGGCAAACGACTCTGGATGGAAATGAAGGTGGCCCTTTTAAATGGGGTGATCTGCGGTATCCTCTTAGGGCTTATCGTGGGAGTATGGCTATATGATTACGGACTGGGGATTATCGTAGCGGTCTCACTCGTCCTGATTATACTAAACTCAGGTTTTATCGGCGCTGCTGTGCCCCTGGTTCTTAAAAGATTAAATATCGATCCGGCCCTCGCCACAGGACCCTTTGTAACGACCACGAACGATATTTTCAGCCTTCTTATTTATCTGGGGCTTGTCACAGCTTTCCTGAGGATGACGGCGTGATCTCAGTTCTTTAGCCTTTCCAACTAAAGCCCTCCGCGCGCAGACAAGCGAAAGATCTGAATGAAAGGAAGACCGATGAACCAACTTGCCACACTGGAAGTATTCTCAGATTATGTTTGACCCTGGTGTTACTTCGTTACCGGGCGTATCGACAGATTGAGAAACAATTATGAGATTGATATCCGTTGGACCGCTTTTCCCCTCCATCCCAACACGCCCGAAGAGGGGCTTACTCTGGAAAAGCTTTT
>JASFEQ010000475.1:0-3283 GCA_050124735.1 Desulfobacteraceae bacterium
GCTTACGATGAAAGGAACGTTTTTCAAGGCACGCCGGAAACGACCGCTATCAGGCAGGCCATAGGCGGGGTTTGCCGAGAAGACGAGAAGTGTATCCACGGGAGATTTGGCCCGCTCAAGCATGGCGTGAGTCAGGTTGTCGATGAGAGATTGACTGAACGGATAATTCATGCTTCCCGCCTGATCAAGGCGATCCTTTTCAAGCCCTTTTCGGGCGATGGCGTCTGGTTTCAAATCCGGCCAGGGACGCAAAGGGAGAGGTTTTTGGACAAGGACTCCACCCGGTTTGTTGATATTGCCCACCAGGGCGTTCAGGCCCTGGACCGCCATGAACTCCAAGAGACTTCCATTCAAATTCCCCTTACCTTTACCGCAAAGGGCGATGGGGGACTTTGCCTTGGCAAACGCCCTGGCCAGAGAGGCTATCTCCTCATAGTCCACTCCGGTAATCCTGGCCACGTCCACTGGAGAATATTTTTGTAGCACAAGGTCTTTGAATCCCATGTGATCCTTGCCATTGGCCGCGGTCCAGTTTTCGAAACCAAAGGCGTGGTCTTTTACGAATTTGGTATCATATAGGCCCTCTTTAACCATCACATGGGCAATCCCGAGGGCAAGGGCGGCCTCAGTTCCGGGTATCGGGGCGACCCATTGATCTGCTTTGGAAGCCGTATTGGAGGCCCGAGACTCTATCTGGACGATCTTCGTCTTTCCCTTTAGCGGATCCTCTCGCCAGATGCCCCAGGCGTTGATCATCCGGCCGGGGGATCCCCACCCCTCAACGAGCCCAGCACCAAAACTAAGGATAAAATCGGCGTTTTCCAGATCATACGTCATAGGCCCTTCGCTCCCCATCATGAGCTTATTTGCCATGGCATAGGTGTCTTCCGCCGTAGGGATGCTTACATAATTGGGGCTTCCTATGGCCTCTAACAACCTCTGGATCAGAAGGGCCATGGAAGATCTCATGGGATGCCCATCAACGGCGACGAGGGCTTCTGGTATGCCCCGTTGCCTAAGGCCCTTTATCCTATCCGATAGCTCCTGAAGGGCCTCATCCCAGGAAATGTTCTTGAATTGTCCGTAACCCCTGGGCCCGAAGCGTTTCATGGGACCCGTAAATCGTACATTTTCGTTATAGAGAAGCTGAACGCCTCCCGCGCCCAGAGGGCAGATGCCTCCAGGATTGACGGGATAATCGGTGCGCCCCTCGATCTTTACTGCCCTGTCGCCCGCCTTTCTCACTTCAATGCCGCAGCCTCCCGGGCACAATTGACATACGGTGTTTTCATGGGAGAACTCGCCCACGGGTGGGACAGGCAACCACGGGAAGGTCTGGGTAAAAATGGCGATATCATCCGTGAGCTTCCAGGGCAGCGGAGATAGCGTGGTACCCACCGCTCCACCCACCATGAGTTTGATGAAATTTCTTCTGTTGAATTCCACCTTCTTCATCAGGTCCTTTGTACTAAATTCCATGGCTCTCTTCCCCACACAAAGGGGCTTCGCCCCTAATTAAAATAGCTCCGCTTATCTCCGCAATTTGGAATACGGGAATACTCGGTTTGGACGGTGCTTTAAATCAATTTCTTTTTTGACCCGATATTCCAATATTCCATCTCATTTACTTATGGCAGACAAAGCAACCGTTGTTCTCCTCAACGCCCGCCTCTATATGACAATCGGCACAGTCATCCATCTTCATTCGGTCCCATGGATTGCTCTTATACCCCGCAATATTTCGACCCCAGATGTCGATACTGTAACCGGTCAGGCGGTTTTTCTTGTACTTTGGCATCCGTTCGCGTTTTCCCTGATCACCGTGGCAGATCTCACACTCCAGATCTCCCATTTTCACGTGGGCAATATGGGAGAAATATACGCAATCAGGTTGTCTGGAATAGACAAGCCAGGGGATTTCCTTCTCATTGGCCACATATTCCTCCAGGAATATTTTCTCATCGGGGCTCTCTGTCATGGGGGAATCAGGGTCGTCGTGACACTCCATGCAATTTTCCAATTTTGGTATGCCCGCAAAAGTTCCATCTTCTCGAAATTGGTGGCAAAAGAGGCACTTTTCAAGGTCCGTATCCCCTTCGATGGCATCTACCCTCTCTGGATCCATATGAACGGCGTGGCTGAAATTGAAGGGTTGTGGATGCTCCGAATATAGGACCATGGGATAGAGGATCCAACCCACAAATAAGGCCGGTATGAAACCGGCCACAAAGTAGAACGCTCCACTCTTGAAAGGATGGGAGATCACTTCCGCATAGAAGGAGACAGCGAAGTCCAGAAGAAAAAAGAGCTTTCGCTCCTTTGAAGGCCTCACAGAGGAATTTGCTTGATTTTCCATAGGATTGGTCCTCTTGTCACTTGAGGTTAAGGTGGTCTGAGGAAAGGGCCGATGGTTTTGCGTATTTACCTGGAGACCTCATTTTTGTCAAGGAAAAAAACCCCCCCTAGAAACCTGAAAAATCAAACAGATAAGGGCCTAGCGGCCCTCTAAAGGTTGCGTCTCTGGTTGAGGGGATAGACGTGCTTAGAACAGCACTGGGCGAGCCAGAAAGATGACGCCCGGGGTGCGATGGGTCCACCAGTATCATCTACCAGGAGGAGGCGGGTATACCAGAAGGAAAAGGCAAATCTCAATACATCTTTCTCATTCTCTTGCGGCGCCTTTTGGCAGCCTTTGCCTGCTTCTTCTTCTTCTGGACACTCGGTTTATCATAAAACCGCCGTTCCTTGATCTCAGAAAAAAACCCTTCCTTGGTCAATTTCTTCTTGAGATCTCTTATGGCTTTTTCAATCTGATTATTTTGTACAATAACTTTCATAACCCCATCTCTCTGTTTATCGATCTCGATAATATTACATAATGAACAAAAAAAGCATCTCCAATAGTGTGGAAGATGCTTTTCCAGGTCTTCACGGGTTAGTGAATGGTTCACCACATATTAGACTCCCACCCGCACGGCACGGAACGGCATCTCCATGGCTATTTTGAAGGTCTGGATGCGCTCACACATCATCAGGGGGCATACGGATTCCACAAAGGGATGAACCATTCCGGCGTTTTTTCCTCTTCCCGGACCTACATTCATACAGAATCACCCCCTTTTCTTTACGAAACCATTGAAAAACACCCTCTTCTGCTCAATGTCCCGCCCGCCTCGCCTGAGCGAGCTCAGGCTCGCGATGGCGGGCAGGCTGCGTCAGACTCAGATTTCAATCCTCGAAATACTTATCGTGTATTCCTGCGATTAAAATCTTCGCCTTCCCC
>JASFEQ010000476.1:0-3281 GCA_050124735.1 Desulfobacteraceae bacterium
ATTCCAAAAAATTTTTTATAAAATTTGCCACCATTGCCCCGGAGGGGTCCACCTGGTTAAAACATCTGAGAAGCCTTGATAAGAACCTGAGGGCAAAAAGCGGAGGGCAGCTGGGTTTCAGGATATATGCTGGCGGAATCGCGGGTGATGAGTTGGATGTGCTGAGAAAAATCAGAATCGGACAGATCCATTGTGCGGCTTTCTCGGGTGTGGGTTTGGCTCAAATACTCCCCATGGTGAGGATTTTGGACCTACCCTTCCTGTTCCGCAACTATGAGGAGGTGGATCTAGTTAACAGGGAGCTCCAAGGTTTTTTTTCTAAGGAATTCCGAAAGAAGGATTTCGAGTTCATTGCATGGGCAGAGGTGGGAAATGTGTATCTCTTCTCCAAAAAGCCGATACGAAAAGTGCCCGACCTGCGCGGCCTGAAAATATGGACATGGTATGGTGACCCCATATCCAAAGAATTCTTTTCCCTCATAGGTACGAATCCCATCCCCCTCACCATCACGGATGTGACCACCGCCCTTAACACGGGTATGATAGACACCTTTTATGCCCCCCCTCTGGGTGCCCTCGCCCTTCAGTGGTATACCTATGTGAAGTATATGAACTCACTGCCTTTGGCCCACGCCACGAGCGCTGTGCTCATATCATCTAAATATTATCGGGAAATTCCTCCCAATTTATCCAAAATACTTAATGATGAGTTTCAAAAGGCCATGGCTGATCTTACATCAGACTTGAGGCAACAGACCGAAGAATCTATCAAGCTGATCCAAAAGAGTGGGCTGGAGATTATTCCCGTGCCCCCAGAGGCGGACCTTCAGAGCTTCTATGATACACATAATCGGGTAGCGCAGGGGTTGGCCGGAGAGATCTATCCTAAGGCGCTTTTGGATCAGGTTTATGACATATTGAAAAGGAGTCGTTAGCCAGAAAGACTTTTGATTTGCCCACCCTATACTTGCTCTACAAAAGACAATCTTCATAAGCGATTTAGCTGAAATCACCAGCAAAAATACTACGACTGATGAATATCTTAAAGCGCATTGATAAAGGCCTTGGCCGGTTAGAGGGATGGCTAATCGTCCTTTTCTTATGGCTCATGGTACTCATATCGTTTCTACAGATCATCCTGCGAACCCTCTATACCCACGCCCACATCCAATGGGCCAATTACATTTTAGGCCAGGTGGATTGGGCCGAGCCATGCGCCAGGCTCCTGGTCTTATGGCTGACCTTTTTGGGGGCTTCCCTCGTCACGGGGGAAAACAAACATATCAAGATCGATCTTATGTCTGCCATACTTCCTCAAAGATGGCTCCCTTTCCGCGAACTGCTCCTATCTCTTGCCTGTGTCATCATCTCGGCACTCTTGTTCAAGGCATCCCTGGATTATGTGAGGGTTGAGATGAGCTTCGGAGGCCAATTGTTCCTTGGAATCCCTGTCTGGGTCGGCCAAGTGATTATCCCCGCAGGTTTCTTTTTCATCCTTTTCCGATTTTTTCTTAGGGGCTTAGAGCAGTTGATGACCATTTTTAGGGGGGTGAGGACATGATTATCATCATGGTCATTCTGCTCATACTCCTGATCATCCTGGGACTTCCCATCTTTGCGGGGATTATGGCGGCAGCCATGTTGGGGCTGTATGTTAGTGACGTGGAGCTTTCAGCCATTCCCATTGAAATTTTCCGACTGGCCAACGCCCCTGTGCTCCTGGCCATTCCCCTCTTCACTTTTGCCGGGTATCTACTGAGCGAAGGGGGAACATCCAAACGTCTTGTCCGGTTCTCAAGGAGTCTCTTTGGGTGGGTTCCGGGTGGTCTGGGTGTGGTGGCCCTCGTTACCTGTTCCTTTTTTACGGCCATCACGGGCGCTACTGGGATTACCATCATCGCCCTGGGAGGACTGCTTCTTCCCGCCCTGCTCGCAGAGAAATACAAGGAGAATTTCTCCCTCGGACTCATGACCACCTCTGGCAGCCTTGGACTTCATTTCCCCCCTAGCCTTCCCATTATCCTCTATGGATTTGTCTCAGGAGCCAGCATTGAGAAACTCTTTATGGCGGGCGTCATTCCGGGTGCCTTAATGGTAGGGATACTATGCCTCTTCTCCGTTTTTATGGGCAGAAAATGGAGATTAGAGAGACCCCCATTTTCAGTTTCTGAATTCTTATTTGCCCTTAAATATGCAGCCTGGGAACTGCCCATCCCCATGTTGATCATCATAGGCATCTATTCAGGTTTTTGTACGGCCACAGAAGCGGCTGTGCTCACGGTTGTTTATGTCCTCCTGATAAAGACCATTGTGTTCCGTGAACTGAGCCTGGTCAGAGATATCCCGAGGGTCATGAAGGAAAGTGTGAAAATGGTGGGCGGGATTATGATCATACTGGGGGCTGCCCTCGGCTTCACCAATTACTTGGTTGACGCTTTTATCCCCATGAAGATCCTCCAGTTCCTGGAAGGGATGGTGCAAAGCAAGATAGGCTTTCTGCTGATCCTGAATTTCTTCCTGATTCTGGTGGGCTGTGCCATGGATATTTTCAGCGCCATTCTTATTGTGGTGCCCCTAATCGTACCCCTGGCTAACCGGTTTGGGATAGATCCTATCCATTTGGGCATCATTTTCCTCGCAAATCTGGGTATCGGCTATAATACGCCCCCCGTGGGCCTAAACCTCTTCATCGCCAGTTCCAGATTTGATCGCTCTATCGTCCAGCTCTACAAAGCGACCCTGCCTTTCCTTTTGTTGCTCCTCTTCACCTTGCTGCTGATAACCTACTGGCCTGCCCTAAGCCTCTTCTTGCCGGGTCTTCTAAAAGGTTAACCCTTGAAAATTTCAGAGAAAGACTTATTATATGGTTTAACGACTGGATTTTTGAGCCAAACAACACTCACCTGAGAGGAGAGGTGAAATGCCAATCTACGAATACCAATGCAATAAGTGCGGATGTATCTTTGAAGAGCTCGTAATGACATCTGATTGTGAAGATGAATACTTATGCCCTGCATGTGGTGATGGGGATACGTGCAGACTCATGTCTTCTTTTTCATGTGGCTCCTCCTCTGGCGCTGGGGACCTGTCCTCTTCATGCGGCCCATCCTCCAGCGGTTTCTCCTGAGCCTGATCTTCTCAGCCGTGTGCTGTGCAGGGCAAATGAATCATTAAGATGAACCTCTTCTGAGAACCATAAGCGGCCCACGCCCCCATTTTATACAGACTGCGTCACAGCTACACAAAGTTGTCATTCCGGGCGAGCCCCGCAAGCTTGCCCC
>JASFEQ010000477.1:0-3281 GCA_050124735.1 Desulfobacteraceae bacterium
GGAGAAAGATCTTCTCGAAAGCCACTATCACTTTGGTTTTCTGGTCGGAGAGAGTCCGCAGGTGAAAAAGGTCTATGACCTGATAGAACGCGTGGCCCCCACCAAGACCAATATACTCATTTCAGGGGAGAGTGGAACGGGGAAGGAATTGATAGCAAGGGCTATCCACCGAGAGAGCCCCAGGAAAGAAAAACCTATCGTGGTCATTAATTGTGCAGGAATTCCAGAGAATCTCATTGAAAGCGAGCTGTTTGGTTACAAGAAAGGGGCCTTTACGGGCGCTGCCACCGATAAGGAGGGACTGTTTGAGGCCGCTGATGGCGGAACGGTATTTTTTGATGAGGTTGGAGAGTTGCCCCCAGCCATACAGGTCAAACTTCTCCGGGTCATCCAGGAGCGCACATTCGTTGCGGTAGGCGGGACTGAGGAGAAGAGCGTGGATGTGCGATTTATATCGGCGACCAATAAGGAACTGGAAGAAGAGGTCATAGAAGGGAGGTTTCGGGAAGATCTCTTTTTTAGATTGAATGTCATACATATCGCCATGCCCCCGTTGAGAGAGAGGGATGGTGACCTCCCCCTTCTCGCACAACACTTTTTGGAGAAATATGCCCTCGAATTGGACAAAGACGTGAAAAAGATTTCCGCCTATGCCATGGAAATTCTCAGACAGTATCCCTTTCCAGGAAATGTGAGAGAACTTGAGAATATCATTGAGCGAAGTGTGGCCCTTGAAGCCTCAAATATTGTCTTACCTGAGAGTCTCACCCTTTCCGATTTCAGGAGGGGCCCGACCCCGGAAAATAGACGTCGTACGGACCTCACCACCAGTGGGATTGAGCTGGATAAGGTCATAGCTGATGTTGAACGGGATTATATCCTCAAGGCCATGGAGATGGCCCGGGGATCAAAACAGAAGGCAGCCCAGCTCTTAGGCGTGAGCATGAGATCTTTGAGATATAGACTGGACAAGCTGGGTCTGCACGGCTCTAGTGATTAATGGCGTATTCATTTGATTTTACAATGAATTTCATGGCGTTCCTACCCTCTGCCACCCTTCCATGATGGCCCCGGCCGGTCTTCCACCAAATGACAAAAAATGTCGGGCTTTCTGACAAAAAATGTCAAAGGCCATGAAAAATGGCCAACAATAATTGAAAGGCTCCTGTCCCAACCGGAACAATACCTGTCCAAGCATATGAAAATAAAGGGATTTTGCGGTTAGCCAGCCTTTCCCTTTCGAATGGCATAGTATTTGTATATCTCTTTACCAAACGGTTTGAATAGGTTCGAAGGGGGGTGATGAGCGAGTTTCAATAGGCTTTTTAAAGGATATTTAATTTGGTGGTTATAAATATATCGTGAAAAAAAAGGAGGCTTAAAAATGTTAACAAAATTTACCAAGAATAATGAAAAGGGTTTTACCCTGATTGAGTTGATGATCGTTATCGCGATCATCGGAATCCTTGCGGCAATCGCCATTCCGCAATTCGCAGCTTACAGGCAAAGATCATATAACGCATCGGCAAATGCTGACTTGAGGAATGCGGCCACGGCACAGGAGGCCTATTTTGTGGACGAGCAGATGTATTGCCAGACTACAGCCACTCTCACGGGTGCCACCTACGGACTCTATCTGTCTGATGATGTACAGTTTAGAATCTCAGGTGCAGATAGAACGAGCTATGTCATGTGGAGTTATCATCTTGCAGGAAATAAGAGTTTTGTCATCCGTGGCCCGGGTGGTTCTGTAAGTCAATTCTAATAAGATTTTAACCGAAGTCGACCGGGAGGAGTTGTTGTGTATAGGCTCCCCCGGTCGTGGTTTTTTTTTTTAAATATGGTTTTAACCTAAAACTTTCAAGTGTGAAGACCTTTCCTCAAGTAAGTCAATCCATTCCTTTGAGGTTTCCAATCTGCGCTTACACGCTTCAACAATCAATGGAATAACAACGGCTGCTCGGGGATGTATATTCTTTGATCGGTCTTGTTTCAGGAGATCGTCTACTATCTTCTCAAATGTATCTTTGTCGCGGATTAAATGAATGGCCGTTTCTGCCTCTCGTTTAGCCTGGTTATGGTCACCTGCCCTGTAAAATACTTCTGCCAGGTGAAGGTAGGGTTTTATGTTTCGAGGATTCTTTAGCACAGCCCTTCTTAAATAGGTCACGGCTCTTCCCAGTTGCCCGTCCTGTTTGAAGGCAATACCCAGGTAAAGGAGGACCCGATCCCCAAATTGCTTATCATTCGTCAGCCAATGTAAGTGGTGGATCGCTTTTTCGGGCTGCCCTTCTCTGAGATAGTGGAAGCCCAAATTGAAGTTTACGCCAGGATTGCCTGGTTCAAGTTTGAAGGCTTTAAACAGGTAGTTGTAAGCAAGCTCATAGTTTCCTTCACGATCCGCTATGCCAGCCAAATTGTTGTAACTCGGCGCATAGTCCGGATTTATGGCTATGGCCCTTTTATAGAAAGCCGAGGCCTTCTTGGGATCCTTTAGGTCGGAATATATTTTACCCAGGTTGTAATAGGTTACAAAAGCTTCGCCTTTTCGATTGGTCTCCGGTTTCTCTAAGGCCTTCTCATATTCATGAATGGCCTTCTCGTAATCGCCAATTTCTTGATAATATTTCCCCAGGTTATGGTGGGGCCTAGACGTGTCAGGTGATTTATCAACCGCATCCATCCAGAGGCTTTTATCATTTTTCCATATGAAATTGCGCATAAACGTGGAATGACCAAGGCCTATGAGTAGAAGGATGATGAACAGTGATATGATGAATTTCATGGACTTTTTCATGGTGTAGCGTTTCAATAGATTCCAAAACCCAATGGCAATGGGCAGGAAAAGGAGCATGGAAGGAATGTAGTTTCGATGTTCAAATATCAGTTCAAGGGGAAAAATCGTAGACTCTACCAGGTGGTTTAAAAAAAAGAACAGGACGCAAAATGAGAAGAGAGGTCGTTTCCTTGCTATGAAGACCACAAAGACAATGGCTCCCACAATGAGAAGAATGGACACGAGCGTCGTAATCGGTTCCAGGAGAGAGGTTGAGATTTCAATGGAGTGGGCGATATTGAGTCTATGGGGCATGGGGTAAAGCAAAAGTGAGATATAGAAGATAATGACACGGGGTTCGGTCAAAAGCCGTTGCCACAGTGTAAATGGCCGAAATCCATAGTCTCCTACAAAATAGAATATGTTCCCGCCGCGAACATAGATATAGGCAAATCCTAATATGGAAATGGCGCCAGCAACAGCGAAGAGGATGCGCAGGTTCTTT
>JASFEQ010000478.1:0-3277 GCA_050124735.1 Desulfobacteraceae bacterium
CCTCTCTGGCTCGAATGTCACTGAACCTCACCCCATATCACTGCTAATCATCAAAAATAGCCACAATTTTGGGCACAATACGAATATCAGCAGATATGCCCGAGTCCGAGTCATCCAATTTTATTATTCCAAACGCGAAGGGCGTTGGAACCGATAAGCAGGCCGCGACACATAGATAATAATTATATAGGTATCAATGGCTCTTTCCCCACTCACCTGAACGCGTTCCGCTAATTCCCCGATGTGTACCCCAGTTATATGACAAAATGGTTGTTTATGATCCCAGTGGTTTGAAATATTTGATATCCAGGATACTCCCTTCCCGCGCTTCCTGAAAGACCGCCTCAACCCGCATGCCTACTCTCAGATCTTCGTGATCGACTTCCCGTAGAAAGTGGGTCAGGCCAGTATCCGCGCCATCGAGCTGAACAATGCAGTATATAAAAGGAGCCGCCCTCTTATGGCCGGGCCCTGGTTGAGATACCACCGTATATGTCAGAACCGTACCTCTGTTGCTGGCCACAACCCACTCATCAAGCGCGCCAAGGCAAACGATACAGGTCGGTCTTGCCGGTACGTACACGCGGTTGCAGGAGGGACACCTAGTTCCCATGATCCTCTGGTTATCCCTAAGCTCTAATAGGAAACGGCTGCGTACCGGGCCAGCTGCATAGGTATATCGCCATATGCGTGGTCTTTCACTGCTTACCAAAGCTTCCACATCTTCCAACATCCTTCCTTTTCCCCTTGTCCTAAATTTTCCTGAAATATCTGATATCCGTCATCCTCCCTCGACGTTCCTCTACAGGCTTCCAGACCGCCTGCACTCGCATTCCGGGGCTCAGAGTGTCGAGATCGTCCTCACCCAAAAAGTGAGCCAGAAGGGTCCATTCATCGCCACCATCCAGGCGGATAAAGGCACAGGGATAGTAATCCCCTATCATCTTGCCCGTAGCCCGATCCACCTCTCTTTCTTCGGTTAACGTATAGGAGATGACCGACCCTTTATCGCTTAACTCGATCCAGTTCTCATCCTTATCCTCTATCCTGATCTTGCACCACCCACAGACAACCCTGGGAGGGAAAACAACCCTTTTGCATTGCTGGCACTTGTTGGCGAGGATCCTCCCCTCCTCCTTCAGGACCCGGAAGAATTTGCTCAGGTACAGCCCCGCGGATTCCTTAAAAGGTAGATTCACAATATTTTCAACGACCAGGTATCCTGACTCAGCGGCTTTAGTGTATAAATCCACTTCCCGTGCATACTTCTTTTTGTAGAAGTCAAAACTGTATTGTTCAATCTCTTTGGCCCATTTGGGAATGGCAACAGCCTCGTGTCGCTTTGCATCTTCATCTATCGCCTTTAAGACCTCACCGGTGTTTCTAACCCAACTGGGTGGCACTGGTTCTTTGCTCATATCCGCTTCCTCTCCTCCTCTAAATTTCATCAAGCCAGAGAGCTCTTAAGCAATACCGCACTTGAGTAATTATCGCCTCCGGCAGTAACCGCCAATGCGGTCTTTACGTTTGGCACCTGTCTTTCTCCACCCTCACCTCTAATCTGTATGGCTGCCTCGGCGATCCGCAGCATTGCGGAAGCGCCAATGGCATTGGTACTGGTCACGCCACCTGAGGGGTTTACCGGGATATCGCCGTTCAAAGTGGTCGCCCCCTCGTCTATGAGCCTGCCTGCCCCATTCTTTTCGCACAGCCCGATACGTTCATACCACTCAGCCTCATTCCACGTGGACATGTCATATACTTCAACAACATCGAATTCCCTGCGCGGGTCGGTTATCCCGTTCCTTCTATAGAGTTTGGCACTGCTGTTCTCCACGCCAAAGGCCCACATGGGGCCTAACGGACCTTTTCCGAGGGCCACCCCCTGATAGCCAACCAGGGGTTGCAGGCCGCCATGTATCGAAACCCAGTCCAGGACCCAGGCCTGTTTGGGGCTGATTTTTGTGGCTCGGGATTCAGGGGCCAGAACCATGGCACAGGCGCCTACGGAGGTGGGGCATATGTGCCACAGCCGGAGGGGTGGAATAATGTAGCGGGAGTTAAGAACGTCATCCACGGTTAGCTTTTTTCTCAGGTGGGCATGTGGATTTCGGCTCGCGTTTTCCGATTGTTTTACCCGGAGTTTGGCAATTTGCTCCTCAGTCACTGAGCCCCGGTTCAGCATGTCCAGGGCGAGTTCCGAAATGACATTGGCCGCACCCCTTGCACCGGTATTGACATCGAAGAAGGTGTCCTCGCTTATAGACCGCAAGCTCGCATCACTGCTACCTTCGTCTTGCTTCTCAAAGCCTATGGCCAGGACAGCCTTAAAAAGCCCGCTGGCGGCATGCTCAAAAGCAGTAACCGCACACGTGGAGCCCGAGGTTCCCCCTGACTGAACTTTCATGCCTGACTTCATATAGCTACCGCTTCCTTCTGACAGCACTGTGTCGGCCAGGTACACACCTTCAAAGAGCTCCATATTTGAAATGATAACAGCATCTATATCCTTGATGGTTAGCTCGGCGTTTTCCAGGGCCGTTCTTACTGCCGAGTTGACCAGTTCCGATTGGCTAACCTCTATGTTCCTGCTCTTGTATTCAGTTTCTCCAACACCTATAACTGCGATTCTCTCTGCCATATGTGGCTCCTTTTCAATTGCTCAAAACGATCACACATTGAGATTGTCCGCAGGCCCCGGTAACACCCTGAGCCAAGGCTATCTTAGCCCCCTCTACCTGCCTGTTGCCCGCTTCTCCCCTCAACTGCAGAAAGGCCTCAGTCACTCGGGACATGCCGGCGACTCCTGACGGGACTCCAGATAACAGGCCCCCGGATGGGTTTACGGGTAAATCTCCACCCATTTCCGTAGCTCCGCTGTCCATGAGCTCGCCACCCCTCCCCCTGTCACAGAAACCGAGACCCTCATACCAGAGCAGTTCCTGATAAGAGTATTCATCCGCCAATTCTGCTACATGGATCTCCCGCCGCGCATCTGTTATTCCGGCCATGTTGTAAGCTTCTCTCGCGGCTTTAACCAATGAATCACAGTCAGCCAGGTCCCTATCACCCAGGTAATGGGCATCATAGCAGTTCCCCATACCGGTGATCCAAATTGGTCGATCGGTTAGCTTTTTGGCCTTTTCCTCTTTGGCCAGTATCAGGGCGCAAGCACCATCTGAAACCGGCTTAGCATCCAGGACCTTAATCGGGTCAGCAATCGTCTCGGAACTGAGCACGTCCTCTATCGTTACATCCATAGCCCGCTGGGCGTAAG
>JASFEQ010000479.1:0-3271 GCA_050124735.1 Desulfobacteraceae bacterium
GGGACTGTCGAAAAATAGGCTTGTGTGAGGCTGAGGTAAAATGTCCATATGCAAGGCCTCCGAAATCCCGAGGAATGAGGCGTACATAGAAGTACGCCGCAGTGACGAGGGATGAGGGTAACGCAGCCCTTCGATGCTTCCACATTGCTCAGCATCGACCCTGAGCCTGTCGAACGGCTTGTCGAATGGCAGATGGGCGTTTTCCGACAGCGTCTACGGAAAGGAATTTGATATGAAAAGAAACAGTGAACAACTGCGAAACGTTGCCCTGGTGGCCCATGTGGGTTCGGGAAAAACTTCCCTTGGCGAGGCCATGCTTCTGAACGGAAAGGCTACTAAGAGACTTGGCAGCGTGGATGATGGCACGTCTCATTTGGATTTTGAACCGGAGGAAGTGAAAAGAAGAATAACCATTAGCACATCTTTTCATCATTGCGATTGGAAAAAGTCCTATATGAACCTGATTGATACGCCGGGGGATGACAATTTTCTTTCCGATACCCGCTTCGCACTGCAAGCTGCCGACGGGGTAGTCATCGTTATTGATGCAACGGCGGGCGTCAAGATAGGGACAGAAAAGGTCTGGGCCTTCGCAGATGAGCAAAAACTTCCAAGGATCATTTTTGTGAACAAAATGGACAGGGAGCGAGCTAATTTTTTCGGAGTGGTGGATGAAATCACCAAGGCCTTCAACGTCAAAGCTTCCCCCGTCTTTTTGCCCATTGGTTCAGAGGATAAGTTCCAGGGTTTGGTGGATCTCATCAAGATGAAAGCCTATACGTACAATAAAGATGGCAGCGGTAAATTCCAACAATCAGATGTCCCTGAAGATATGTTGGAGATGACAGAAGAATGGCGAGAAAAGTTGATAGAAAACATCGTAGAGGCCAATGACGAATTGATGGAAAAGTACTTGGAAGGCGAAGAACTCTCCGCTCAGGAGATAGAGGAGACTTTTTTCCAGGCCATTAAGTCAGGGCTGCTGGCGCCCATCATTTGTGGGTCGGCAACCCTGAATATGGGCGTCCCCCAGTTAATGGATCTCATCGTTCAAGGGGTCCCCGCCCCTGTTGAAAGGGGACCTTTCCAGGGTGTCTCCCCGGTGGGAGAAGAGGATATCCAAAGAAGTCCGGATCCAGACGCCCCCTTCTCTTCCCTTGTCTTCAAAACAGTAGCAGATCCCTTTGCAGGCAAGCTGAGCCTACTGAGGGTGTTGTCCGGCACTCTGAATGCTGAATCAAATGTTTATAACGCCAATAAGAAAAGCAAAGAGAAATTTGGGCAGATCTTTCTTTTAGAGGGCAAAAAACAGCAGCCCACGGAAATGGCCATTGCCGGGGATATCGTCGCTATTCCCAAGTTAAAAGCGACGCAAACGGGGAATACGCTGTGTCTGGAAAACGATCCTATCATTTACACGCCCACAGAGCCGCTTCCACCGGCCCTCTCATATGCTGTTGAGGCAAAAGTAAAAGGGAGTGAAGATAAGGTCTTCAGCTCCCTTGCCAGGCTTCTTGAAGAGGATCCCACCCTGAGACTTGAAAGAGATCAGGCAACATCTGAAATCGTCCTTTCGGGAACAGGACAAATACATCTAGAGGCAACCTGCGAAAAGCTAAAACGGAAATTTGGGGTAGAAGTCAACTTGAAGCCCGTGAAGGTCCCTTATCAAGAGACCATCAAGAAACCTGTAAATAGGGTCATTTATCGTCACAAAAAGCAGACAGGAGGCCGAGGCCAATTTGCTGAAGTCCATTTCGATGTATCTCCACTGGACAGAGGTCTAGGTTTCGAGTTTGATGAGGCCCTCACGGGAATGAATGTCCCCAGAAGTTTTGTTCCCGCCGTGGAAAAGGGATTACACGACGCCATTAAGAGCGGTATTCTTGGGGGCTACCCTGTGGTTGACTTGAAGGTTCGTTTCTATGATGGCAAATCGCACGATGTGGATTCCTCGGAGATGGCTTTCAAAATAGCCGCTAGCATGTGCCTCAAAAAGGCGCTGCAGGATGCGAACCCTATTCTGCTTGAGCCCATCATGAAGATGGAGATTACGGTGCCCGAAGAGGTCATGGGGGATGTGATGGGTGATCTTAACGGCCGGCGAGGTCGGGTCATGGGAATGGATACCCAAGGGAGATACCAGGTCATCAAAGCGCAGGTCCCCATGGCCGAGGTCCTCCAGTATGCCCTTGATTTGAACTCCATTAGCGGCGGCCGCGGGACCTTTCAAATGGAACATTCTCATTATGAAGAGGTTCCAGCCCAATTGGCGGAAAAGGTGGTCAGCGGAGCCAGGAAGACGGCATAGGACAGACTATATGGTAGGAGCGTTTAGGGCGGGCGTCTTAACGATCAGCACCAAAGGCTCTCAAGGCAGAAGAGAGGACGAAAGTGGAAAGCTTGCGGCCCGGATGTTAGAGGAAGAGGGATTCTCTATTCTCAAAAAGGGGATCGTGCCTGACGACCTCGATCAGATTGTAAACACACTGGTGGAATGGGTGGACAATCTCAGACTTTCTCTGATCATCACTTCAGGAGGCACCGGGCTTAGTCCTACGGACGTGACCCCTCAAGCCATGGAGAGGGCCATTGATTATGAGGTCCCAGGCATGGCCGAAGCGATGAGGGCTGAAAGCCTGAAGAAAACGCCCCATGCCATGATATCTCGTGCCATGGCCGGCGTCCGTGGATCCTGTTTGATCGTTAATCTCCCAGGAAGTCCCGGAGGGGTGAAGGACAACCTCTCCGCCGTACTGCCCGCATTGAAACACGCCCTCTCAAAACTGGGAGGGGACACCTCCGAATGTGCTACATAAAAGCGATCAACATTGATCATCGATCATTTCACATTGCACATCGATAAATGATAAATGTTGTTGGAGTCTGCTCAACCAGACTTGATTTCCTGCTCCAACCATTCCAAATAACTCTGACTCCCTGAAACGATAGGCACGGCCACAATCTCCGGCACCTCGTAGGGATGGATGCTCTTGATCGCCTCTTCCAATTCCTTAAATAGGTCACTTCGGCTTTTCATAATGCAGAGCCACTCTTCTGTCTTTTCAATCTCTTCCTTCCACCAGTAGGTGCTCGTTATGGGACCCAGGACCTGTGCACACGCCGCCAATCTCTTTTCCACGATCTCCCTTGAAATGACCTCGGCATCATCCTTTTTCTCTGTTGTCGTGAAAATCTGAATATACTCTGCCATACTTCACCTCCTAACTTAGGGGGCTTCCCCTAGTCCCGCAGCTTCTTGGGACCGGTG
>JASFEQ010000480.1:0-3253 GCA_050124735.1 Desulfobacteraceae bacterium
ACTAAATTGCTCACCTGGCACCTGAGTTTTTCCAGGAAAAACAGACACTTTTAGTTGCCACAACCCGATCAGTTGTCTGCCAAAAAACGTAGGATTGAATGAATATATTCTCTACGGTTCAAAATAAAAACAAAAGGAGTTGAACATAAAATGGTTACTTTTATAGAGACTGATGACAATGCTGAACTTGTGAAGCGTATACCTGAAGAACTGCCCATCTTGCCTTTGCGAAATACTGTAGCATTCCCTTTTTCGGCACTCCCATTGGTGGTCGGCATTCCTCGCTCCGTAAAACTGGTGCAAGATGCCCGAGAGGGCAATCGCTTGATCGGCCTCCTTACCGCAAAAGATCCCTCCATTGAGGAACCAGGACCTGGCCAGATCTACGAAACAGGAACCGTCGCGAAAGTCTACCATATGGTAAAGGCACCTAATGACACCCTACAAGTGGTGGTACAGGGTTTGGAACGTTTCCGTGTGGAGCACTGGTTAGGGACCAAACCCTATTTGCGTGCTCGGATTAGCTTGGTTCCAGACGTGGTTGACTCGGATGTAGAGCTGGATGCTTTGCAGCGCACCCTGCGAGACCTTGCCCAGGAAGTTATCGCCCTCTCCCCCAACCTGTCAGAGGAAGCGGGCAATTTTCTGAACCAGGTGCAAGATCCCCGTTATCTAGCCTACCTGGTGGCTGCCAACGCGCGCCTAGAGATTTCAAAGGCCCAGGAGATTCTTGAGAAGGAGAGTATAAAGGACAAATTACGCGCCTTGATCTCCCACCTCTCCCATGAAAAAGAAGTCCTGACCCTTGGTCACAAGATTCAGACAGAAGCGCGCGAGGAAATGGACAAGGCGCACCGAGAGTATTACCTTCGTCAGCAACTCAAGGCCATTCAAAAGGAGTTGGGTGAAGCAGATGAAACGCAGTCTGCAGCTGTTGAGTATACGGAGAAGATAGAGGACGCAAACCTGCCCGAAGAGGCCAAAAAAGAGGCTCTGCGGGAGTTAAAACGACTCAGCAGTATGTCCCCACAGTCAGCCGAATACTCGGTCATCAAGACCTACCTAGACTGGCTGGTGGAACTGCCCTGGAATATGTTGAGTAAAGATCAGTTGGAAATCCACCATGCGCGCACCGTGTTGGACGAAGATCACTATGATCTTCAGGATGTGAAGGACCGGATCATCGAATACCTGGCCGTGCGAAAGCTGGTCCAAGAACGTGGCGTGAAGACGGAGCCTGGCGAAGAGGCCACAGCCAGCGAGGCGATGGGTGCCATTCTCTGCTTTGCGGGTCCGCCCGGTGTCGGTAAGACCAGTCTGGGACAGAGCATTGCACGGGCCCTCGGGCGCAAGTTCACGCGCATGAGCCTTGGGGGGATGAGAGATGAGGCGGAAATCCGCGGGCATCGGCGTACCTACATCGGCGCCATGCCAGGTCGTATTATCCAGGCCATTAAACGGGCCGGTACACGCAATCCCGTTTTCATGCTGGATGAGGTGGACAAGATCGGCAGTGATTGGCGGGGTGATCCCAGTAGCGCCCTGTTGGAAGTGCTCGACCCCGCGCAAAACCACACCTTCCGCGATCATTATCTGGATGTGGATTTTGACCTGAGCGATGTGATTTTCATCACCACAGCCAACCAGTTGGAGACCATTCCGCCGCCTTTGCGTGACCGTATGGAGATCATCCAACTGGACGGCTATACTGAGCACGAGAAAGTCCGTATTGCTCAAGACCACTTAGTGCCGCGCCAGTTAAAGGCGAATGCCCTGCGAGAAGATGAGATCACGTTCAGCGAGGAGGCACTGAGGAAGATCATTCAGGATTACACGCGAGAAGCGGGGGTGAGAAACCTGGAGCGCCAAATTGGCGCCGTTTGCCGTAAAAGCGTTGTAAAGATTTCGGCTCAGGAATTGGAGCACGTTGAGGTCACCCCGGAGATGGTACGTGAATATCTCAAAAGGGAAAAGTTCGAATCCGAGTCCTCCGAGAACATTGAGATTCCTGGAATTGCCACAGGCCTGGCCGTGACGGCTGTGGGTGGTGATATCCTCTTTATTGAGGCCACAAGTATGAAGGGTAAGGGTGCGCTGACACTCACGGGTCAACTGGGGGATGTGATGCGGGAGAGCGCGCAGATTGCCCACAGCTTCGTGCGTTCCAAGGCGAGTGAGTTGGGCATTGAACCTGGCCTTTTCGAAAAGATGGATGTACACCTGCATGTGCCGGCTGGCGCCATTCCAAAGGATGGTCCCTCGGCAGGCGTAGCCATGGTGATGGCCATAGCCAGCCTCTTTTGCGGACGGCCTGTGCGCAGCGAGGTGGGCATGACGGGCGAAGTGACGCTAAGGGGCCGTGTGATGGCTGTGGGCGGCATTAAGATGAAGGTCCTGGCTGCACACCGGGCCGGGCTCACCACGGTCATCTTGCCAAAACGCAATGAGCGGGATCTGGAGGATCTACCAGAGGATGTGCGCAAGGCGATGACATTTGTGCCCGTGGATCGGATTGACGAGGCACTGAACGTGGGAATGTTGAGCGATGAGACATTAACTGAAATGCCTGAAGTAAGTGAATGGCTGAGCTCGATTGGAGCAACCAAAGGTGGTTCACTCAATTAGATACTGAACTAAAAAGTCATTTGTAATCAGGTTAACCAAAAAAAAAGGGGCCCAAAGATCTTCGGGCCCCTTATTCTTTCCCTTTAACAAGTAATTATAA
Source organism: Desulfobacteraceae bacterium (assembly GCA_050124735.1). GTDB lineage: Bacteria > Desulfobacterota > DSM-4660 > Desulfatiglandales > HGW-15 > JASFEQ01. The sequence goes on from JASFEQ010000480.1 coordinate 2,726, forward strand.
TTAGGCTTTTAAATGCTCTTCATTGGGTCTTCCGCTCAAAAAGTAACCAGGCCCAAATTCTACCCTTCAGCTCATCATTGAAAAAGGTGCTGTTTTTCACGTTCCAGTGATCCCTCTAACCCCCCCCGCCTTTTCAAGCGAATCTTATACTAAAAGGTAACCTGACGTACCCGAAAATTAAATAGGATGACATCCCCATTTCCAGGGGAGCCAAATATTTCGGATTTTTGTTGATCTTCCCGTTCTTTTTTTAGTATAGACTAGCCTATAGAGTTTGATTCCCCTTCCATTGTTTAAGCCCTATTCTAAGGTCCTGAAAATGGAGAAAGTCTTGAAAATCGGCTTGTTTTGCTCCTGACAGCGCCTCAACTGTTCTGTTGGGAACGTAAGATATCTTATTCACTGCTAATTTAGCCTAAGGGGCTTCTTGCCACCATCGATTCCGTACCGGAAGGAAGTATGAAAACGTTGCGAAAAGAATAAGATCAAGATGAAAACGCGTTAGGCTTGCAACCTTCCTATCTCACC
>JASFEQ010000481.1:0-3253 GCA_050124735.1 Desulfobacteraceae bacterium
TCCTTGAAATAATCAATAACGCTCTGAATCATGGCTTCCAGATCATAGTTGGGCTTAAAACCTATCAAATTTTTTATTTTATCAACGTTGGGGCACCTGCGCTCCATATCCTCAAAACCCGGGCCATAGGCCTTTTCATAGGGGATATACTCAATCTCTGAATCGCTTCCAGTCATCTCCTTGACCTTGAAGGCCAAATCCTTGATGGAAACCTCATGATCATTCCCCACATTAAATACGTCTCCCTCTGCCTTGGGCTCTGCCATCAGTCTTATGACGGCCTCCACCACGTCTATCACGTGGGTGAAACTACGGCTTTGTGTGCCATCACCAAAAACGGTTATGGGTTTGCCGAGCAGGGCGCTCTGGACAAAGTTGGGCAGTACCATGCCATACTGACCCGTCTGCCTTGGACCCACCGTGTTAAAGAGTCGGGTAACCACTACGGGTAATTTCTTCTCATCAAAATAGGCGAGCGCCAGAAACTCATCCAGTGTCTTGGAACAGGCATAGGCCCAGCGCCTCTTTTTCACCGTGCCCATGACCCGGTTGTCATCCTCGGATAGGGTGTGTTCCACGTGTTTCCCATAGATTTCTGAGGTTGAAGCAATAAGGACCTTTTTCTTGAAGCGATTGGCCAACCTTAAAACGGTCTCGGTTCCCTTCACGTTGATATCCAGGGTCTCAACAGGGTGGTCCATAATCTTCCTCACCCCAACCGCCGCAGCCATGTGATAGATGTGATCCACCTTGAAGATCAACTCATTCATCACGGACTCGTTCAATATGGTATCTATAACCAGATGGAGGTTTTCATTGTTCTGGACCTTCTCCAAGTTGGCCAGTTTTCCTGTCCAGAGATTGTCAATAACGAAAACCTCGTGATCCAGCTCCAACAATCTTTCAGCCAGATGAGATCCAATAAAACCGGCACCACCTGTGATCAATACCTTCATTGCTTTACTCCTTCGCTCCTAGCATAGAGCATGGCGCATAGCGCATAGAGCTGATGTGTCTTGTCTTTTCTTTCGGAACCTGTAGGGGACTATACTTTGTGTCATTGCGATCTCATTTTGCTTAGATTATTCATTATAGTGACACCTATTTTTTTAAAAACTGAAGCACCTCACCTTTGAATGCATCAAAGTCTTTTATTTTACTTCTAATTGCATTATACACCAGCCTATCGTCAACATGAGTATACTCGTGAACCAGTATGTTTCGGAACCCCTTCATCTCCCGCAATGTCTCCCTGGTATTTTTAGTTATGACATCCGATTGGAGGAGTTTACTGAACAGATCATCCTCTTCAGCAGGCAACCCTAGCCGCAGGCCCGAAACGAACAGGTTACAAACGTCTATTACACTTTCTATGGAAATCTGAAGAAGCCGTTCACAAGCCCGCCTTTTCTCTGTCTGCTGATATTCCTCAAAACTCTTAGGGGCAATCCCTTTGAGCTCTCTGAGGTAGGATTCAAGCTCATCTAGCTTAGCCAGGATTCGCTCTCTATCCAACTGGGCCATCGGCAACCTCCTCTAAATAAGAATAATAGATATGTTTGAAGTCCTCGTAAGCCTGTGCAGTACGGTAAGCAACTTCGTATAACATATCTTCGTCTCGACAAAAGAGAACACTTCCCTCTCTTAATACTCTTGTTTTCATATATACCGGCAGTTGCTGATAGACCTGTATATCCATATCAAAGGATTTCAGATACTCCAGCTTTTTTTCCGATAGACGCAAGTCACTGTAATCACCTGGACGTAATACCAGACAAATATCTCTGTCAGAGGTCGGTGTCTCTTCACCCCGAACCCGGCTCCCGTATAGGATGACCGCCAGAACACTTTCGTCTGCTTTTGCCTTCTCGATCAGTTTCGAATCGTTATCTTCCATCCCCGTCCTTCCTCGCTGCGCTTTATAAAATCTTGACGCTGCCAAGATTTTATAAAACGCGACTACGTCGCGCAGTAACTACAGCTCCGCCCCTTCGGTTACACAGTGGAAACATCTGTAACTCACAGTAATTATTGTCATTTTCTCTATGAATCTGGGCTTGATTAAAATCCTGACGGGGTCAGGATTTTTCTAACCCAAGCGGCGTAGCCGCCTGCCCGTCTCGCCTGAGCGAGTTCAGGCTCGCGATGGCGAGGAGGCGCTTTATAAAATCCCTAAGGGATTTTATTACTGGATCTTTTCTAAGGCCCAGTCCTCGATCTCAACGGCCAGTGAGCGACGCAAGAGTTCTATGGAGACAACCACCTTTTCCGACTTGCCCTTGTGACGAAGGTAGAAGCCGATCAGCCCTTTCAGGGGTCCCTCCATGATCATGACCAGGTCTCCGCGCTTTATATAAGCCCGATTCTGCACCGTTCGATCCGTGCCATCCAATATCTTCAGGGAGGAGATCTCCTCCTCACTGGCTGGTAACGGCCTTCCTTCAAAGCCCACCATGCGCACCACACCAACGGTTTTCAGTATATCTAGATACTCTGTCGGGCTCAGATCCGTACGAACAAAAACATAGCCTGGCAACAGAGGCACAAGGATTTTTTTCCGTCTGTCCTTCCGTCGACTCATGACCTGACATCTCGGGAGGAAGGTCTCTATGGATTTTCCGGAAAAGCCGTCGTAAACCTTTTGCTCGAAGTGACTCCGCGTGTGGACGGCGTACCATTTGGGAGGCCCCTGTATCATATGCTTGCTATCCTTTCTGGCTCGATTCCCCTTTCCAATAGGTCCTTTATGTCCTCCTCTGTATCTTCGAGACGGGTTAAGAGGACCATATCCCACTCCATTTGCCCGATACGATCAGGCTCAGCTACCCTGAAGCCAAAGAAATTCTCGCCGTTCATTTTGTTGTCTATTATGCCTGCCAACCGAATATTGGTGACCTGTAGATAGAGGTAGGCCAACTCGGCCACTTCACCAGCCCCGTAAAAGAGGACCGAGTTTACATTATTCTTTTCCATTTCTTTGTATTTGTTGATGAGTAGCTTCTTAATGTCCCTGTAAAAATTTACAGAGTACTGAAGATATTCCACGGTAAGTTTGCTCTTTCTGGCCAGGCCCTCGGGTGTAAGGAAATATTTCACCCTATTCCTGGGCATGGTTTTGACCTTAAAATATCCCTTATGGACGAGCCGCTTGAGGAATGTGTTGACCAGGCCTAAGGAGAGATTTAATCGGTGGGAAAGTTCTCGTTGGGTATAATTACCGTTCCGGTCTATTTCTCCCATTAACCGGAGAATG
>JASFEQ010000482.1:0-3245 GCA_050124735.1 Desulfobacteraceae bacterium
GTGGCGCCGGAAAATAGCTTGTTGATTATCCCGTAGGATTTTAATAAGCTAATAGGAATAGCTGCAAGGGAAAGAAATGAACGATTCCGGTTTTCTTTTCGAAAATCAGTCGCCCGAAATCTATACGGTTAGCGCCCTGACAGAGGAAATCAGGGACCTCCTGGAGGGGCACTTCGACTTTGTCTGGGTGGAGGGTGAGATCAGCAATTTCAGATCTCCATCTTCCGGACACTTCTACATGGTGCTCAAGGATGAAAAGGCGCAGATCAGGGCCGTTATGTTTCGGCCCCAGACCCGGTATCTCAAATTCACTCCGGAAGACGGAATGAAGGTGATCTGCCAGGGAAGGATTGGTGTCTACCAGCCACGTGGAGAATATCAAATTATTCTGGATTATCTGGAACCCCTCGGGATAGGTGCCCTTGCACTCGCCTTTGATCAACTCAAAAAGAAGCTGGCCGCAGAAGGTCTCTTCGATCAAGAAATTAAAAGGCCCCTCCCCTTTCTCCCTCAGAGGGTGGCAGTCATTACTTCGCCTACAGGGGCGGCCATCCGGGATTTCTTGAAAGTCATCCACCGCCGATTTGCGAATATCGAGATCATTGTCATCCCGGTAAAGGTTCAGGGAGATGAAGCGACTGCCGAGATGGTAGAGGCCCTGGACACGGTTAATCGGGAGCTCAATGTGGACGTCATCGTTCTGACCCGGGGAGGCGGGTCATTGGAAGACCTATGGGCCTTCAATCAGGAGGAATTGGCATTGGCCATCAGGGCATCACGTGTACCGGTGGTATCCGCGGTTGGTCATGAGATCGACATCACCATCTCCGATCTGGCCGCTGATCTCAGAGCCCCCACCCCATCGGCAGCCGCTGAACTTATTGTGATGGAGAAAGAATCGCTGATAGAGCGTTTCAAAGAGATTAGAGGCCGCTTAGAGTTGTACACGAAGACATATCTCAGCAATCTGAATCATCAGCTGGCGCTATTGGCAAAGGATCTACGTGATCCAAGAAAGCGCATAGCCGACTCGTGGATGCGCCTTGACGAACTGCATGGTTGGCTTCTCAAGCTGATAGATCTAACCATTAAAGAACGCCAAAAGAATATGAGAACAGAAGGCCGGGCCCTTCTCCTATATTCTCCTATCAAGCTGCTCGGGTCCCTAGAACAGCAAATTGACTTCCAGAGACGCACGCTTGTCCTCATGATACGCAAAAGACTCAAGGAAAATCGAATGGCCCTCTCCCATTTTGGGGAGAGGTTAAAGGACCTCAATCCCAGCTCGGTGATGGAAAGAGGATATAGTATTACCAGGAAGCTACCAGAGGAGATCATCTTAAAGGATGTTGCAGGCCTTAAGAAAGGAGATCATGTGGGTGTAACGCTGGCTAAAGGGGATCTGGTCTGCCAGATAGAAAAAATTACCAGGCCTAGGAAGTGAAGCTCCCCGCGGCAAGCTACGGGGCATCTGTGGCGAAGCCATGCGAAACTCCCCCGAAGCAGGGCACCCGTTCGCGCGCCCGTCCTCTCCATCCTCCGCAGTAGTCTGCTACGGAGGATGGAAAGGCGAGTGAGCCCTGGGCGATAGATTTAAGGGCGAGGAAAACACCAGCGGCGTTATGAGATGGACAACTCTTTTATTCATGGTTTTAGGAGCTCAACTGCTTTCGGGGTTCTGTGCAGCAATGGCCTCTTCTCAATCTTCGATTCACCTGTCCTCTAACAGCATTGGCCAAGGGGATCTGTGTCTTATCAGGATTCATGTAGAGGGCGGAAATACCCCTGTCGTCCTCTGGACGGGGAAAGAGGTCTCTCTCGTTGCGAACCCACAGAAAACAGACTGGTATGGATATCTGGTGGCAGATCTTAACGCGAAGCCTGGGCATTATAAGGTTCTGGTAAGAATGCCTGGTTCAGGCACCGAAAAACAACGGGGACTGGAGATCTGTGAAAAAAACTATGGCGTGCGAAGGTTGACCCTCCCCAAGAATATGGTAGATTTGGATTCCCAAACCCTTCAAAGGGTGAAGAAAGAATCCAAACGCATGAAAGGCCTGTGGGAAGCTAAACCCTCACCGCCTCTCTGGAGCGGCCCATTTATAAGGCCCATTCCTGGCAAAGTGGTAGGGGCCTTTGGCCAGCGCAGCATCATTAACGACCAACCCAGATCGCCCCATTCTGGTGTAGACCTGAAAAGCGAAAGGGGGGCGCCCATAATGGCGATCAACCGCGGACAGGTGGTTCTAACGGGTGATCATTTTTTCACGGGGCTGACCGTCGTGATCGACCATGGGGGAGGCATCCTGAGCATGTACTTTCACCTGGACAGGATAGACGTCCAAAAAGGGAAAAAGGTCACAAAGGGGCATATTATAGGTCTTGTGGGCTCAACAGGGCGTGCCACGGGGCCACATCTTCATTGGGGCATAAGAATTAACGGGGATAGGGTCGATCCTTTGCGGCTCGTCGCCTTAAGTCAACAACTGGAGGAATGATGGCAGAGAAGAAATTTGAAGACGCCATGGAAAGACTGGAAGAGATCGTCCAGAGCCTCGAAAGCAGTGATCTCTCTCTTGACGACTCCCTGGCCATTTTCGAGGAGGGAGTGAAACTCATCGGCTTTTGTTCCAAGAAGCTGGAAGAGGCAGAGGAAAAGGTCAACATGCTGGTCAAAGAAAGCGATGGGAAATACACACAGCAGCCCTTTGAAATGGAGTCAAAAGACGAGACCTGAAAATGGACCTGAAGGCCTATCTCAATGAAAAAAGGGCTGTCGTCGAGGAGGCCCTCGAGGGCATTTTCCCCCCTCCAGAAGGACCTGCCGCCGATATCGTCAGTGCCATGGACTACAGTCTCTTTGCCGGGGGAAAAAGGCTGAGACCCATCCTCTGCATAGCAGGTGCTGAAGCTGCGGGTGGAGAAGCGAAAGACGTGTTGCCCGTTGCCTGTGCCATTGAGCTCATACATACCTACTCCCTTATCCACGACGATCTTCCTGTCATGGACGATGACGACATGAGAAGGGGAAAACCCACCAATCACAAGGTCTTCGGAGAGGCCGTGGCTCTCCTGGCCGGAGACGGACTTCTGACAAAGGCCTTCCATGTTATGACAAACTCAGATTTTGTAAACAGGGTGAGACCTAACGCCCTTTTGGCTGTGATAGGCCTGATCGCTCAAGCGGCTGGATATGAGGGGATGGTGGGAGGACAGGTTGTTGATATACAGTCGGAAGGGAAAGA
>JASFEQ010000483.1:0-3231 GCA_050124735.1 Desulfobacteraceae bacterium
TTGCCAGAACTTATCACACTGGCCTCCATCGTGGAAAAGGAGACGGGACTTGCTGAAGAAAGACCGACCATTGCATCCGTTTTCTTGAACCGTCTCAAGAAAGGCATGCGCCTTGAAAGCGATCCCACGGTGATATATGGTATCAAAGACTTTGACGGAAATCTCACCCGCAAAGATCTCAACAGAGCCACCCCTTACAACACATATATTATTCGAGGCCTTCCTCCCGGGCCCATAGCCAATCCCGGTCTAGAGGCCATAAGAGCGGTGCTCTATCCAGCCCAAACCGACTATCTCTACTTTGTGTCGAGAAATGACGGCTCCCACCATTTTTCAAAAACCCTATCAGAGCATAATAAGGCGGTCCAGATCTACCAGAAAAGGGGCAAGAGTCGTGGTAAAACCCCTTGACAGATCTGGATTGTATACAGTATACGAAAGCGAAAAGTTGCTGGCCCTGTAAGTTCTTAACTTGTTGAAAACCAAACCTTCCCCATGAAGAGGTCAACTGTATGCACCTCTAACCCCTTTTTCAACCCGAATCAATTTGGAGTCGATGTGTGAATCTCTTTGAAAGCCTTACGGTTCTCTCTCTTGAGCAAGCCACCGTCCTTCCTTATCTGACTTACAGGCTAGCCCAGGATGGTATGCAGGTAATCAGGATGGAGCATCCCGTTTACGGTGATCCCAATCGAATGGTTGGTGAAAACGTCTTGGGAGAAGAGAGAATGAACGCCTATTTCCTGTGCATCAATGGAGGGAAAAAGGCGTTGACTTTAAACCTTGCTGAGTCGGAAGGACAGAAGATGTTCCAATCCCTCATCCAAGAGTTGGACGTGGATATCTTTGCAACCAATCAACTCCCCAGGAATTATGAGAAACTGGGTATCGACTACGAGGCACTGAAATCTATCAGGCCGGACATCATTTGGCTGGGTGTCACAGGTTTTGGGCCCGAAAGTAATGAGGCCGCCTATGATCCCATTTTGCAAGCCAGATCAGGATTGATGGAATTGACCGGTGAGGCAGATGGTGACCCCCAGGTGCTGGGAATACCGCTACCTGACATGGGCACCAGTGAACATGCCTATGGACTTCTGATGAAGGCCCTCTATAAGCGTCAGATCACGGGACAAGGCACAAGAATCGATCTGGCCATGTTCGAATCAAGCGTGTCGTGGCTGACCGTTCCCATCACGCTCAACAACAGTTTCGGGAAAAAGATCACGCGCAGAGGGAACACCCATGAATTCTTCAGCCCGGTATCTGTGTACAAGACCAGGAACGGCTTCGTGTATATGGCCGTCGGGAATGATCGGCAATGGAAATCGATAGTCTCAATGGAGATGTTCAAATCTCTAGATAGGCCCAAATACGAAAAAAATGCGGGGCGCATCGAAGACGCACAAAATCTAAACAGGGCCATCAATGAGATCATGATGAACCATACGTCCGAGGAATTGATCGACTTATTCAACGCCATAACCGTTCCCGTCAGTAAAATAAAAAGCATTTCAGAAGTGATTAAAGATCCCCTAGTGGAGAGAAGGCTCCTATTTGCCAAGGATCCTGTGACTGGGAATAAGATCACCCTGGCACCGCCACCCAACATGACACCGTTCCTTGAAAAGAGCCATCGAGAGCTCCCCTTTCCTCCCCGTTTTGGCGAACACAACGGAGAGATTTATGGTCGGCTCGGCTATTCGGAGGAGGATCTGGATCGCCTCAAAGAAAAAGGGGTTATTTGAGAAAAATTTAAGAATGAAGGGATGAGTGAATCGACCTCTAATTCCTGAATTCCCTAATCCCAACTGGAGCTAAGACCATGAGAATAATTGTATTAGTAAAGCAAGTCCCCGACACCACTGAGGTCAAGCTTGATCCTAAGACGGGAAGTCTTATCAGGGAGGGCATAGAGAGTATTATCAACCCGGATGACCGCCATGCCCTCGAAGCAGCCATCAGCTTGAAAGAGGCCCATGGGGGGAAGATTATCGTCATCTCCATGGGGCCACCTCAAGCCATCGATGCCATATCCGAGGCACTGGGCATGGGAGCAGATGAGGGTATTCTCCTTTCTGACAAGGCCTTTGCCGGCGCAGATACCTGGGCCACCTCCCTGACCCTGGGTAAGGCCATAGAAAAGGTGGAAGACTATGATCTGGTCCTCTGTGGCCGACAAGCTATTGATGGGGATACGGCCCAAATAGGGCCACAAGTGGCAGATCATTTGGAACTTCCCCAGGTAACCTATGTCTTCGAGATTGAGCAAATTGATGAGAAGAGCATGATTGTCAAGAGGCGCCTTGAGAATGGATTTGAGCGGATTCAATGCAATCTGCCTGCTGTGATAACAGTCATTGGCGAATTAAATGCGCCTCGTGATGCCATCGTTGGAAGGTTAATAGATGCATGCAAGGAAAAGGCACCCATCAAAATCTGGAATGCGGCAGATATCGGTGTTCAGACGCGTGAAGTGGGATTGGAGGGTTCCCTGACGCACGTCATCAAGACGTTTGCCCCAAAGGTCAAGAGAGAGACAGAGATTTTGGAAGGGGACACGAAGGAGTCCGTTTCAAACCTAATAGGCAGGTTGAGAGAGAATCGACTTATTTGAGAAGTGAGAGTTTGGAATTAGAGAGGGAGAACCATGGCCGTTTGGGTAGAAGTTGATCTGTGTAACGCGTGTAAACGCTGTATTAGGGTATGTCCGTACGGTGCCATTGAAATGAGGCAGGATAAAGCGCACATCCTGGAACGTTGCACCTCCTGCGGCGCCTGTCTGGAGGTGTGCAAGGAAAAAGCCATCCTATCGGATATGGAGCCTAGGGTGGTTCCGGATTTCAGCGACAGGAAAGGCGTTTGGGTTTTTGCTGAACAGAGAGGCGGGAAGCTTGCCCCGGTTTCTCTGGAACTTCTTGGTAAGGCCCAGGAGCTGGCTGGGCAACTCAAAGAAGAAGTCTCTGCTCTGCTTTTGGGTTCCGAGGTGTCAGCAATGGCCGACACATTGATAAAGCATGGAGCGGCGAAGGTCTTCTTGGTGGAACACTCAGCCTTGAAAGATTACAGAACCATTGCCTACGCAGAGGTGGTGGAAGAACTGATAAAAGAACACAAGCCGAATATCCTTCTTATGGGTGCAACGCATCTGGGACGGGATTTGGCACCTCGTGTGTCGCGACGTGTGGGGGTGGGACTTACCGCGGACTGCACGGAACTCACCATTGATCC
>JASFEQ010000484.1:0-3220 GCA_050124735.1 Desulfobacteraceae bacterium
TTACGCCTAAGCCATGTTTAACTTAACGAAGAAGAATTCTACACAATTTGAAACGGGCGAAAGGGTCCAATATCCACTTTTGCCCCTGAGGGACGTGGTTGTCTTTCCCAATATGGTCGTTCCCCTTTTCGTGGGCAGGGAAAAATCCATCAAGGCCCTCGAGTATGTCATGTCTCACGAGAAGGAAATATTCCTTTCTTCTCAAAAGGACGCCAAGGTAGATAATCCATCCAGGAAGGACATATATCTCTGTGGTACCCTTGGAACGGTTCTGCAGCTGCTCAGGTTGCCCGATGGAACCGTCAAGGCCCTTATTGAGGGCAAGCAGAGAGCTAAGATAGAGGATTTCTTGGATGATCAGCCATTTTTCATGGTGGAAGTTAGCATAAACCCAAAAGAGGCTGAGGCGGATATTGAAACCAAGGCCCTGATGAGAACCGTCATGGAGGCCTTTAAGGAATATGCCAAATTAAATGACAAAATCGGCAAGGACCTTGTCTCTACCGTTTCATCCATGGAAGACCCATCTCGTCTAGCCGATACCATAGCGGCCCATCTCGCCTTGAAAGTGCATGATAAACAGGATCTCCTTGAAACGGTAGATGTGAACGAGAGGATGGAAAAGCTCTTTGAGAAACTTCGCAATGAAATCAATATCCTGGCCTTAGAAGGTCGTCTGAAGAAAAGGGTCAAGCGACAGATGGAAAAGACCCAAAAGGATTATTATTTGAACGAACAGATGCGGGCCATTCAGAAAGAGATGGGCGCAAAAGATGACTTTAAAGCTGAGCTGGATGAACTGGAAAAAAGGATAAAGAGGAAAAGGCTATCTAAAGAGTCCCATGCGAGAGTCTGGCAGGAATTTAAGAAGTTGAAGATGATGTCTCCCATGTCGGCTGAGGCCACTGTGGTACGCAACTACGTTGACTGGATTCTTGCCCTTCCATGGTATGAGCGAACCAAGGACAAGATGAACATAGAGGAGGCCGAAACCATTCTTGAAGAAGATCATTATGGTCTGCAGAAACCGAAACAGAGAATCCTGGAATATCTGGCCGTGCAGACCTTGACCAAGAAGATCAAGGGGCCGATCCTCTGTTTTGTTGGGCCCCCGGGTGTGGGAAAAACGTCCTTGGCCAAGTCTGTGGCAAGGGCCTCGGGCCGCAACTTTGTCCGTCTCTCTCTAGGCGGCGTCAGGGATGAGGCAGAAATTAGGGGGCACCGGAGAACCTATATCGGTGCCCTGCCAGGCAAGATCATTCAATACTTGAGAAAGGCCAAGTCCAACAATCCGGTTTTCTGTCTGGACGAAGTGGACAAGATGAGCACGGACTTTCGTGGTGATCCTTCCGCAGCTCTGCTCGAGGTTTTGGATCCGGAACAGAACTTTGCATTTAATGATCACTACCTTGATCTGGACTATGATCTTTCAGAGATTCTCTTTATCACTACAGGGAACACGCTTCACAGTATTCCCCTCCCTTTGCAGGACAGGATGGAGATCATCAGGCTACCCGGCTATACAGAATTGGAGAAGCTGAACATCGCCAAGCAGTTCCTCGTCAAGAAACAGATCCAGGAGAACGGCCTTAATGCGGAAAATGTGTATTTTTCAGATAAGGCGATCCTCACCATCATAAGAAATTATACAAGAGAGGCGGGTGTTCGTAATCTGGAGCGGGAAATTTCTTCCATATGCCGCAAAATGGCTAAAGAGGTGGTGAAAAGAGGGAAGGATACAAAGATCCAGATTGGTGCCACCTCCATTCACAAGTATTTGGGTGTGCAAAAATTTCGCTTTGGCCGTACCGAGGAAAAGGATGATATCGGGCTGACGACCGGCCTAGCATGGACCGATGTGGGAGGCGAACTCCTCCAGACAGAGGCAGCCATTATGCCGGGAAAAGGAAACCTGGTGCTCACGGGTAAACTGGGAGAGGTTATGCAGGAATCTGCTCAGGCTGCCCTAAGTTACGTGAGATCGAGGTCGAGACAACTCAGACTCCCAGATGACTTTTATGAAAGTATTGATATACATATCCATGTTCCTGAGGGAGCCATACCCAAAGATGGGCCCTCCGCTGGTATCGCCCTTGCCACTTCTATCGTTTCCGCCCTCACAAGGAAGCCTGTAAGGCGTGATATCGCTATGACCGGCGAAATAACCCTGAGGGGAAGGGTCCTTCCCATTGGTGGGCTAAAAGAGAAGATCCTGGCCGCACACAGAGGAGAGGTCCGTAAGGTCCTTATCCCATTGGAAAACAAAAAGGACATAGAAGAAATTCCCAAGAAGATCCTTAGAAAAGTTGAGCTGGCTTTGGTCGGGCATATGGATAGCGTTTTAAAAGAGGCACTTGTCATAAAAAAGGGGGAAGAACTGTTTGCTCCGAAAGAGGACTGTGAGCCTTTCTGCGTGGAACCGGCCGAAGAACGAAAGCCAGCCCCACCCGAAGTGACCGCCCATTAATTTCTCAGCAATCAAGATCGCATTTTTTTCTGGTAGGTCTTTCCTCTGACCGCTAGTGGAAAACATAAAACCGGATGCTGAATGTATCTAATACTTTAGATGCAGTATTCGGCCCTGTTCAGGGCAGGCTCGCCCCCGTCCTCCATGGAATGGCGGACAGGGAGTAAAGCGGCACCCATTTATATTGACAAACCCAGTGTCAAAGCTTAGGGTACAGGTTGATCGAACTGAGGGTAGGACGGGTGGTTTCTGTTGAAAGTACAGTTTGCCCAAAGAGCATCTGCCTACTTACTGTTTACTCCTCATTGTTTTTGGGCGGGTAGCTCAGCGGGAGAGCATCGGCCTTACAAGCCGGGGGTCGCAGGTTCAAATCCTGTTCCGCCCACCACAGAGGCGTAGTTTAACCCTGAGCATGGCCGAAGGGGTTCAGTTCTGGTTAGAACGTCCCGCTCTGCTCGAGCGGGAAGGTCGCCCAGGCTGAGTCACATATTATCCTGCTTGTTCAGGCAATTCGGGGGCGTAGTTCAGTTCTGGTTAGAACGCCGGCCTGTCACGCCGGAGGTCGCGAGTTCGAGTCTCGTCGTCCCCGCCACGAACACAAAAGCCTATCTCTAGCGAGATGGGCTTTTTTATTGACAGGCCGGAGTTCTAACCTTAGAACTTTCCCATGCCTTATTTTGTTTACATAATTCAGAGCCAAAAAGACGAAAGCTACTATATCGGATCTACCCGGGATCTGGATGAACGGCTTCA
>JASFEQ010000485.1:0-3216 GCA_050124735.1 Desulfobacteraceae bacterium
CAAATTGTGCCTATTTTGGTTGCTTTTTTCATTTGTGGCCTCTAAATATTGCTTTTCGACTAACTACAATTTATGAAATTGGGTAAAGTTGAAAGCTGACCTTAATCGCCGCTAATCAGTCATAATCGGGATTTTGGTCCAGAGAGCAGATTCTAAGGCAGGATGGAGCTTGCGATTAGCAGATCCTACACTTTTCCTTGATTGCGGTAAATGGCATGAAAGCTTGAAAAGGGCTAAGCTCATAATTTCCAAGATTAGCTTTGCTGAAATAGATAATACCATGTTAGATCACTCGAATAGTTTGCGAACCAACTTTCTCTTATATTGATATTTTGGTAACTCGCTTACCAATTCAACGGAGGCACGAAACATAAGCTTGTCCCGGATGACAGACTCCACTAACCTTTTTAGTTCACCTTTTTCACCCGGCTGGTCACCCAACTCCACTTTGATCTTAAGAGGGGGCTTGACTGCAGGGCCATATTTTTCAAGCTGGATCTCGATTTCCCCACTGACCCGTGGCCGGAGGGTCGATACCACGTCTCTGACCGCCAGAGGATAGACATTGACCCCGAGTACAGTAAGCATTTCGTCGGTCCTGCCTAGTACATAAATACGAAACCCGGTTCGGCCACAGCTACATTTGTCAATAGAAACTACCCGGACATGGTCGTGGGATCGATAGCGTATTAGGGGCATTCCCTGGAGTTCTAGGGCTGTATATACCAATTCCCCGGTTAGTCCTTCCCTGATATCCAGTTGTTTGTTTGTCTCAGGATCGATAAGCTCCACATGGATGAGCCCTTGTCCAAGATAGTGCATCCCATTTCCCCTGTTCTGGACACACTCTCCGAAGACAACACAGGCCATCTCCCCCATTCCCATGCCCTCAATCACGGTGGCCCCAAAACTCTCTTCAATCCGGGGCCGCACTACCTTGGTCCCGCCTTCAGCACCACCGACAATGGTCCTAAGACCAAGCTCTGTCGGATTTAGCCCTCTCTTTTGCACTTCCTCCAGCAGGTAGGACCAGAAGGAAACGGTGGAATGCAAGGCGTTGGCCCCCTGATATTGGAAAGCTGCGATGACCCGGTCGGTGTTGAAACCCGTGGGGATATGGACTGCACCCGTTTTTTCGATGCCCTCACGAAAGGTGTCAGCGATGAATGGAGCTGTGGGTATGCTGACAACCACACTAGCAGGCCGAATCCCGCCACCCCAGCAGAAGCGGGCTATAGCCTCAGCATGAACTTCTGAAATATCATGCCCTGTGAGACCTACATAAGTTGGAATGCCGGTGGTTCCGCTAGAAGAATAGATGCGGGTCAGTTTTTCCAGCGTACAGGCTCGGTGCCTTCCTACGGGTGGCCGGCTCAACTGGGATTCCCTTAGCTCGTCCTTCTCGGTGAAAGGCAACTTGACGATATCATCCAAGCCTTTGATGTCATTTTTTTCTAGGCCATTATCCCTGAATTTCTCCTGATAAAAGGGGGAACTTCTGAACACATATTTGCACTGCCTCAGGAATTTCTGCTGATGCAATACATACAATTCCTCTTCTCCTATCGTTTCCATTTCCTTATTCCAGAACGATGGCCATTCTTTTGGCATCATAGACTCCTTACGGACGGCTTGCTGAAAGGGTAATTACGAGGATCTCATGGCACACGCGTTAGGAACCCAAAAAACCTGGGATGATGTCCGTCCGTTTTTGGACATCTATCCATGATCCTCTGAACCTGCCCCCTTGCCCACAGAGCAATAATGATAACCCTGCTGACGAGACCAAACTCATTAGTCATCTCAGACAAATGACCTGAATCTTGGGAAAGCGATGTCGGTTCCCTGGACTTCTGCCGTGGAAAAAGGCCAGAGACGGTTCTAAGGTTGTGCAAGCCTGATTTGAGGCCTCAGGGTGATCGGAATATTAGAGCTTCTTACTATAATGCAAGACCACCAAGAGCTTTGCCTGCTTTTTTCCCAGGCTTCTACCACTGTGCGGGATCCTTGAATCGTAATAGGCACTATCGCCCTTCTTCATGATGTAGGGCTTCCCGTCGTATACAAGCTCATGCCTCCCTTCCAGCACATATATAAATTCTTCTCCTTCATGTTCAAACATAGTCTGAAGTTCAAATGCGGGTTCGATTACGTAAGGTTCCATATTCTTGCCGGGCCTGTCTGTTGCAAGGGCTTGATACGTATATCCATAAGAAGAAGCAGAATTTTCGGGAATTTCTCTTCTGTTCTCTCTGTTAAACGAAAGTTGGGGCGCCGAAACTTCCTGATTAGTATCTCTAAACAAAAAGATAACATCAAAACCGAGGGCTGTGGCGATCTTGTTCAGAGTAGAGTATGGAGGAGCACTATGAGATCTCTCGATTTTTGAGAGATAACCTTTGGTAAAGCCCGTGAGATCAGCTAGCTCTTGGAGGGTTATCTTCTTTTGTCTACGATAAGCCCTGATTCTTTCTGCAATAGACTTTTCGTTCATGTGGCTAGGTATGAGCGAATTTAATAGAGTAAGCCCTATAAGTGGCTAGACCAACCTGCTCTTATCTGTAAGCCGAGAGTGAAAGTGGGGTCGATTTGAAATCAACTGTCCACATCCATGGGCTCACGGCCCGCTCGATTGAACATTTTCTGTCGTTTTCAAGAACTCCACCTTCTTCCTCTCTTTGGAATATTTAAATCCCCAGCTGTTGGGCTACGTTCTCTCTATGAAAACCAGTATCGCCCCAAAGGAATTCTGAAACTTTAGCTCGCCTAGAATAAAGGTGCATATCATGGTCCTTGATAACACCCGTACCTCCATGAATTTGATGGCCGCTGGCACAGATTCTTTTGTAAGCTTCATTGACCCAGGCCTTAGCTATAGATACCTCAAGACTGCAATGAAGTCCCTGGCTATACATGCATGCGGCTTCGTAAGTCGCAAACTTTGCTCCATCAAGATCAATTAACATGTCGGCACATTTGTGCTGAATCGCTTGAAAGCTCCCGATAGGGTGATCAAATTGAATCCTCTTCTTGGCATGATCAACGGTCATTTCCAAGACCCGTTCTGCTCCGCCAAGCATAAGGGCACACTCAGCAATTGTAGCCTGTTGTAAGACTTCCCTAACGGTCTTCCACCCCTCATCATATTCTCCAAGTACATTTTCCTCTGCGACTAGAGCCCGATCAAAGACGATCTCACATTGTTTGTCACAGGCG
>JASFEQ010000486.1:0-3215 GCA_050124735.1 Desulfobacteraceae bacterium
CCGTCATTCCCCACCTCTCTTGCCAAGGCCCGTGTCAGGGCGATGACTCCCCCCTTAGATGCCACGTAGTGAAGAAAAAGGGGCAGACCCTTAAAGAAGACCCCGGAGGAAATGTTGATAATCTTCCCCTTTCCCTGGTCTTTCATCTGGGGATAGACGGCCTTGCAACAGAGGAACACACCTTTTAGATTCACCCGTAACACATCGTCCCACTCTTGGGCAGAGATTTGGAAAAAGGGTTTTGTCTCCAAGCTTGCAAAGACGGCCGCGTTGTTTATCAAAATATCAATCCTTCCGAAGCGCTCTATGGACTTTTGGGCCATTTCCCCTGTGCTGTTCTCATCAGCCACATCGGTTTGAAGGGCCATTGACTCACCGCCCTTGCTCTCTATTTCGTGCTGGACAGCGTCTGCATCCAGAATGTCTGCTATCACGACTTTCGCCCCCTCCTCGGCAAGCTTCAGGGCGTATGCCTTTCCGATCCCCTGGGCACCACCTGTGACTATAGCCACTCTCTCCTTGAGCTTCATTTATGCCTCCCTCCTTTTCTTAGATAAGCATCTCTAAAGGGAATACGTAATCCACGGCATCGACGGGGCAGTGGATTCTACAGTTTCCGCAGTGCCAGCATTCATCTGGATAAACGACTTGCGGCCCATCCTCGTCCATAACCAAAAGATCACCTGGACATACCTCTACACAAGTTCCGCAAATTGTACAAACATCTTGTTTGATCAGTGGTGGCATGAGTGGGTACTCCTTCTTCTTAGTCTATCGGCTCATACGTCATTATCGGGACGCCGTCTTCCTGCCAAAGCAGCACATATTTTGTTCTCAGCTCTTTATCCATTTTGGGCGGGTAGTCCACAACCGTATAAAACCCCTTCATCCCCTTCCTCATGAGGACGGCCCTGATCATCAGTTGACAATAGGTGAGTAAATGTTTGGTTTCGTTCGCCTGCATCAGTTCATGGATATTGCCCGCCTTCAATTCATGGATGTGCTTCGCGAGGACTTCAAGGCTGCCCAGGGCCATGTTCATGCCCTTCACGCTTCTCTTGTTGCCCATGTAGTATGCCATGACTTGTCTAATCTTGTCCTCATACGCTTTGGAAGAATAGCCATCAGCAACCTGAAAGGGCAAAAAGGTCTGTTCCTTTCCCTTGTTAACTTGATCCATATCAATATCTGGCAAACCATCCCTTTTTGAGGCGCTGGCAGCGGCCTCCCTTCCTGCGACCAGGCCTCCGGTCATGGCCGTGGACAACATGCCTGAGAAGGGGAGACCAAAGAGCCCTTTCACGTTTACGGATTCCATGTTCATATCCACATGTAGATTTCCTCCGCCAGAGAACTCCCCGATCTCTACTTCCAAAAGCCCCTTCTTTAAATCCACGTTGCGCTGGTCGAGCCAGTCATTGAAGGTGTGCTTGTCTACCGGGAGCAGGTTCTTCACAAGGTGTTCCAATTCCTTTTTAGGAAGGTGCCGGCAATCTAGAAAGAGAGGCCCTTTTCCTTCACCCAGCTCCTGAATTTCTGCCCAAATAATCGCACCCCTTGGGGCCCGCTCTCCCAGCGGATGGTATTTCCTCATAAAACGCTCACCCTTCGCATTTAGGAAGTGTGCTCCCATCCCGGCGAAGGCATTCACACCCGGCGTTCCAAAACCCTTGGGCAGCGTTGTTGTCACAGACAACTCCACGTTTTTTACCTTTGCTCCCATCTCATAGGGCAGAACCACTTGGCTCCCCGTATTCCATGGATATTGCCAGATGTTGTAGGGCATACGGGTACTGTTGGTTGACCATCTTGATTGATGAGCACCCAGTGCAAGGACAGTGCTCTTCGCCCGGAACAGATAAAACGCGCCTGATCGTCTGTGGAATCCCATGGCCCCTGCCACGCTGCCATTCGCCTTTAGTAGCCTTGTTACGACGATCTGCTCCACTTCTTGTGCGCCCGCATCAAGCACGCTTTTCGCCAATATCTTTTTTAGATCCACACCATTTTTCATCATCAGGAACCACTCGGGCTGTCCCAGTCCAGGAGCGCGATAATAGGAACCATCCGGTTTTTTGAAAAATTGCACGCCCCAGTCTTCAAGGCGCTTCACCATGGAGTAGGCCTCTTTCGAGAAGGACTTCTCCACCAGCGACTTGGATACGCCCCATCCGGGGCTGCTGTAATACCGCGTAGCCGCTTCATCCGTATCCCAGTCAGGACCCGTATTTAACTGAGCTCCGAAATGGTCCTGTCCTGCGCCCGTGCAGCCACAGCTAATGACGGAGCCTTTATCCACAATGAGCACCTTGGCTCCTTTCTCTCTCGCCCCAATGGCTGCAAGACATCCTGCGGCTCCGGCACCAAGAATGAGGACGTCGGTCTCCATGGTGATTTGTTTGGCCTGTTTTTTAGCCATTCCTTTTCTTCTCCGCTTCAATTTTGTCAAGGATCCTCTTTTTCAAAGATATCTTGTCCACCTTTTGGCCATCCACCAATTGAGGGAATTCCTCCATGACTTCAAGCCGCTCTGGGTGCTTATGAATAGCCAAACCCTCTCCTTTTAGGAAGGATGACATCTCCTCAAAGGTAACGTCTTGTCCCTTCACAGGTGTGACGCATGCACAGGCCCGTTCCCCCATGACCGGATCAGGGATACCGATAACCACGGCCTGCGTGACCCTGGGGTGGGATAAGAGAAGGTCCTCGATCTCCTTGGGATAGATATTCTGCCCGCCGCGGATGATCACCTCCTTTTTCCGCCCCACCAACACGAGATATCCCTGCTCATCAAGCCTGGCCAAATCACCGGTTCTGTACCACCCTCCCTTTCCCAGTTCACCCCAGGCCTCAATGGTGGCGTCGGGATCTCCAAAATATCAAAGAGCTCACCCACCTCACCCTGAGGGCGTTCTTTCCCCTTGCCATTAGCGATTTTGACTTCATTTCCTGGAAATGGTTTTCCCAAGGTGTAAAGACGCTTTTCCAGGGCGTCATCCACGCCGGTTTGCCCAAAGCTGTATGTTTCTTGGGCGCCGCCGGCGATCAAGACTCTACAATTCATCTTCTCCTCAGTTTCCCTGGCAAGTGCCGCATCAAAGGCGGCCGCGCCCGTTCTCACCACTCTGAGAGATCTGAGATCATAACGAGTGAGGTCGGTATTCCTCAAGATCTTGATGAGCTGCGTGGGAATCGCAGCCAGGTATGTGACCCTT
>JASFEQ010000487.1:0-3209 GCA_050124735.1 Desulfobacteraceae bacterium
ATATTAAACAGCTCTGCGCCTTTACTCGAGCGCAGGTAGGGGAAAAAGCATTTGAAACCTTTTTGACGCGTTTTGGAATCCATTATGACAATGATAGAGATATTGAATTGGAAATACTTGCACAGATCAATAGGATGATTAGAAGGGACGCGTACTACCGCTTTGTGCGCAAATTCAGCAATGCTGGGCATCAACTTGGCAAAAGGGTAGAGCTTGTAGAAAGAAGCACAGCACCGCGCCAATTGGAATATGCACTCCAGTATTGTGACGCAGAGGAATTCCAGACCCTGCTTCAACTCGTGACACAGAAGCCTGACTATGGGCCCAGAACGTCTCAGGACAGAGACCTGATTGAATATCTAAAAGAAAAGTGGCACGTGTCTCGAGGGGGGCGAGACCATGAGGCTGCACTGAAGTGGCGCGCTGTTATAGCGCAATTGATTTCCCAGCGGGTGGGAAGTGACTCCACACATTTGCCGTTCAGCAAATGTGAACTACTTGCCATGATGCGCAATGCAGAGAGGACCCTTGATCAACGCAGACGGCCGTTCATTGATTTAACCCCTATGGAGATGCTCGATCAAGAATCAGCATCATATGCATACGAAATAATCAAGACGACAGGTAAAAACGTTGACCCTACTCAAGACCAAGGGGTGATCGCCTATGCTTTTTTGGACAGTCCCCTTAGCAGCAAATTGGAGGGACTCAGTCAGGTCTACCAAGATATTCTTGCCAATACGGATAGTGGCCAGACTGAGACAACTTTGAACTCTGTCCTCCAGAAGAAGGAAATCTTAGACGTATTGCATCAAAATAATTTCAAGTGCATAGATTCCGATCTTCAAATGCAACGTATAAGGCTCTTGAGGTTGATACAAAAAATTTTGGAAGACAAGGATGAGCCCTACCGGCTTCCCTTTATAAGAGGCATCATTTTTTTTGAAGACGATGACCGGCAGTTGGCCTACCGTTTCATAGAGGATTTCCCAATGATTGTTGCAGGGGATACATACCCGTACCAGTGGAAACACGATAATGAGGTTAATATTGCGCTGCTTTTGGCCAATGTAAATCCCTACCAGGCGGCTCAGGCCATAAGGTTTATTATCTATTATGGGATGTGGAGAGGAAAAGAGGCAAAGCGAATTGGATTATACGGGTGGTTATCGCAGATTATTTTTGGCAACAGGCAAACGGGCAAAATGCCCGTGTTTAATAATAAGACTTACTACTATTGCCCTGATTTCAGGCTGAGGCCCACGAAAAAGATAGATGCCGATAATGAACGCAACCGGACCAGCGAGATTATGCAGCTCCCCTTTTTTGGTTGGACGGTTTGGCGTGTTTATGAGGAGATGAAAAAGAAGAATGAAGCGCATGCACTCGCCTTTCTCAAAGAGGTCTATCCCTACGTGCGGGCAAATACTGAGGCTATCCGATTAGCACTTGACCCCTTTAATGAAGCTGTACTGTCAGGCAGAGATGCCTGGGTTAACGGTATGGACAATGCCTGGTACCATTACATGGTGATAAGCCGGCATCTTCCTGAACGTTTTATCCCCGAGTGGGCTGCGGAGATGATCGAAAAGTACAGGGTAGACAATCGTGTCGATAAAATGCCGGGCAATCCGGTGGATCCCAAGCTAGCCCGGGGAAGGCCAAGTGACTATTACTACGCAGTTAAATTTGTATTCTACAATATTATAGAGCAGTTGGGATTGGATCCAGTGACCGTTTACCATGCCTCTCCTTATAATTCTAAAGATGCAGCCATTACAGGCGTCATGGCTCGCAGCCTTGAAGCGCAGATTGAAATGGCTGAAGTCCTGAAAAAAACCGATGCTGATGTGCGCTGGATGAGTTCACTGAGAGGTCGTGAGAATGAAATGGTTTCCAGCTGGGTAGAAGAAATTGATCGACACCAAGAATATCTCGATCGAATGAAGCGGGCGGTAAACCGCTATTTATGGGCGCCTGACGATAAAATCTATTATAACCGTGATGTGACGCATATGTTTCCGAGTATCATTGAACAACAGTTTTGCCGTATCACAAGGGACCGAGACAACAGAATCCGTTTCAAGCCCATTAGTGAATACTGGGAATTTGTATCGGAAGGGAAAGGTGGCGGATACTATGTCCCGAGCCAAAAAGCTCGGGATTCAGGAGTTTTTCGTGATCAGGTTTGCGCAGTCAGCATGGATCTGAAGGGCAATACCCGTCTTAAATACAAGGCCCCGCCTCAATACTGGAAGGAGGGAACAGGCAGTGACTTCCGTAGTCATATTCGACTGAATCTGAGCCCCTATGATCCTTTTATTGTGGAGCAATTCTGTCATGTAAAAAAAGATGAATCAGGTCATCTCTTTTACCAGCCCAACATGAAATACTGGACAAGGATCAAGGCCGAGAACGGAGTCGTCCGTTATCAGCTGAATGAGAATGCCAGACAACTATTGGGAAAGGGGGCCCGAAAAATTGGAGAGGGAGATTTACTCCGATCACCTGCTATCGCTTCTTTTTTCCCTCTTTTTGGACGTATTCCCAGTGAAGAACAGGCATTCTATCTTAGCACCCAGGTCGTTGATCCCTGGATGTGGTGGCCGGTAGAGGGTATTCCCATTCCCACACAGCCCATGATGCTGAGCGACCAGGGTGGCAAATATATTTCTAACAGTGTATATGATCCTGATAAATACTGGCTGGGGCCAACGTGGATGGTCTCGACAAAGCCAGTGATGGATGGCTTTTATGCCTACGGGTATGAAATGATGTATTGGTATCTCATACAACGCAGTATAGGAACACTCCAGGATGGCCGGGCTGTTGAGCATTGGAATCCGGAAACGGGTGAGGTAAACACCTCAAATGTAAATTTCCCTTGGGCTGCATCCTGCATGGCGGGTTCAATCTGGCCTGAATTGACCAAAGAGGAACGGAATGAATATTTGCGGCGTTTTCATCCATATCGCCATGAGGAGTTGCTCGCAATGGTTCCCAACAGTGTCGTTCATGGGACGGGGTCGCACCTTCATTTACCAGTCACATCCTTCGCCTTCCCTGATGTTATTCCACAGTAAGAGACTGGAAATATATACTGGTCAGGATATG
The DNA here is from genome assembly GCA_050124735.1 of Desulfobacteraceae bacterium. Lineage (GTDB taxonomy): Bacteria > Desulfobacterota > DSM-4660 > Desulfatiglandales > HGW-15 > JASFEQ01. The sequence continues at coordinate 3,115 of JASFEQ010000487.1, forward strand.
AGAGTGCCAGAAGGGGGTCTAATGCCATCCCGTCAGAAGCAAGAAGGCACATGGTGAGGTGTTTCTTCACAAGAGAAGCTCTTTATACTGGTTAG
>JASFEQ010000488.1:0-3206 GCA_050124735.1 Desulfobacteraceae bacterium
AAACGGATATCTTATGGACGAACCCTTCATAGACGAGTTGGGCAAGGCAGGCGTGGCTGCCATTAACTTGGCCGTGGACTGCGTGGCCCCGCGCAAGGGCCTGCCAAAGGCCTTGCTCGCTATTGAACCCCAATTCCGCTATCTGGTGGAAAGGCAAAAGAAATATGGTTACCTGCTCTTCTTTAACATCAACATCTGCCGGTCTAACATCAAAGACGTGAGAATGCTCACAGAGATTGCCCACCAGAACCAGATCGGGACGGATTACCATCTCAATGAACCTCCACACGACATCGTCAATGTGGGCCACTACAAACATCAGAATGACGGGCTGCATATCACACCAGACAAATTCGAGGCAGTGGATAACCTCCTGGATTGGATCATTGATAGACAGCGGCAGGGTTGGCCTATGGTCAACTCCATCGAACATCTTAAGGCCTTCAAAGAACGTATGCGGGGCGAGATGCGGCCTTGGGACTGCCGCGCCGGTCACAATGGTGGTCTTATTCGGCCAGACGGCACCCTTTCCCCCTGCTTTGATATGATTTCCTACGATCATGACTGGGGTCACATCTGGGAACCCAAGTTTGATGAAGAAGAACTTCTGGCCTTGAAGGAGAAGTGCCTACTCCATTGTTCCTCCACTTGCTTTTACACCATGGGGCATTATTACCATCTGAGCTATCTCCCCGAATGGATCCGCAAGCATACCCGTGTGGGCTAAAGGGGTATCAAATTCCTTATCTTTAGAAAACAAGCCATATTAGCATTAAAGCTTCGTGTCCAAAATCCCCCCTTGAGCTTTTGCGCTAACTCGGACACTGTGGTACACGGGAGCTCGAAGCACCTCAAGAGGATATTTTGACGTCATTCCCGCGGAAGCGGGAATCCAGTGTTTCAGCGGTTTTCTGGACTCCCGCTTTGGCGGGAGTGACGTCTCTTTTTAAACCGCTTATAGTTAAAAGTTCTCGTTTAGTATGAAATATGAATTTGTCGGACAGGCTGCCTTCCCGCCTTTAGAAAGGGGGAGTTTCTGTTTATCCCAAAGGAGGTATGCGTGCTGGAGATGACCTACCAGATCCTGTTCTTGGGATCTCCGTTGCTCCCGGCAGCCATTGCCCATGGCCTCTGCATAAAGTATGATTTGCTGAACGGACTCAAGAGGCCCCTTGATTTTGGCCGAAGATTCAAAGGGAGACGGATCTTTGGCGATCACAAAACCTTTAGAGCGCCCGTGGTATATGTGGTCTTTTGCACCTTGGGAACGATGACTCAGGCCTGGCTTCAGGGTAGGGGTGATCTCCCTCAATGGCTCTTTTTGGTGGATTATGAGGCGGAGGGCCTTCTTGTCGGAGTTCTACTGGGTCTCGGCATGGCCACAGGGGAATTGCCCAACAGTTTTCTCAAACGTCAACTGGACGTAGCCCCTGGCAAGCGAAAAAGAGGGCTATTGGGTTTTGCTTTTTTCCTGCTTGATCAAGTGGATCTGGCCATAGGCATCTGGGTCTTTCTATTCCTTCTTGTTAGACCTTCATTGTTGCTCGTGGCATGGTCTTTCCTGCTCACCATCGCGCTTCACGTGGCTGTGTCCACCGTGGGCTACCTCCTGGGCATGCGTGAGACTATCGTGTGAATAGATTAACCGCAGACCCGCCCGCCTCGCCTGAGAGAGCACAGGCTCGCGATGGCGGGCAGGCCTGGCCACGCATTAAGGCCAATGCCCCAAAAGACTCTCTCATGATGTCATTGCCAGGGAGTGGAACGACCGAAGCAATCTCGCAATGCATTGGAAATGAAGAGATTGCCACGTCGCCTTCGGCTCCTCGCAATGACAATCAAGTATTGTCACACAGTCTCTAAACGTGTGGTCTATCCCTACTTCCACAGAAGGTGGATGCCTCCTTTTGTTCGGCCGCGCCTGCCCCGTTAAACTCTTCTCTGTTTTCCCTGTTGCACTTCCGAGAATTCGGGACTATTCGACAGGGATACGCCTTCAGCGGGCTAATGATCAGGGCGGGTCTGTTTAACTGGGGTCGGCCGGACAAAAAGTCTGCGGTATTCCGCGCGGGTCTGCGGTTAAATTATTTAATTAATCGTCCTCAATGCCGGCGAGAAATTTGGCAATCTGCTTTTTTGACTCCAGGTCGTAGCCAGAGCGGATGCCAATTTTTTCCATGACAGGTGAGCCACCCCCATGAACACCCACATACTGAGCCCAACCACCCATGGCCGAGCAGGAGAAGTCCGATATAAATCGAAAAATTCTGTGTAGTTTTTCCGCGGAGACGCCGGGTTTACGCTTAATGTATTTTTCCAGGTCTGGACCTATGTCAGGGTTTAACCAATCTTCTTCAGTGGGGAGGGTAGAAGGGAGGCCCCCGGCGATAGATGCCAGGATGTCGTATTCATGGTAGATGTTGACACCGGCAAGGTATCTCCCTGTGTTAGAGTAGAGAAATTGGGGGGTATAAATACCCGAGGAGGTCCTTGTTGCCTTCGCGGCGGCGGCGATGCCCGAGGCATAGACCAACTCACCGATGATCATCAGTTCCGTGAGCTCATCCATAATATGAGAGGCACTCTCCACATTACTATATTCGGCTACCAGGGCCGCGGTGCCCAGGATAATGTCCGTCACAGCCGGTTTACAACCACAGTAGGAATGACGATGAAACCCGGCAAAAGTGAGGGCCAGTTCGCCGGCAAATTCCCATTCTCCACACATGAAGACCCGGTCCCAAGGCACAAACACATTATCGAAAACGACAACTGAGTCTGAGACCCCGTAGTTGTTATATGGGGCCTTCAGGTTGATCCTTTTCCTGGGCGCCACAATCCGGGATATGATCTTGATGCCATCCGTATCGGCAGGAATCGCAAACGCGACCGCCCATTCGCTTTCTTCTTCAGTCATGCGCCGGGTAGGGATCACCAGGTGCTCGTCAACATAGGGTCCCATGGTGATATGATTTTTGGCCCCCCGGACAACGATGCCCTTGCTGTTCTTTTCCACGATGTGAAGGTATAGATCTGGGTCTTCCTGCTGGGAGGGCCTCGCTTTCCTGTCTCCTTTCACATCCGTCTGGGACGTACTTCCCACAAGATCGTTGGCCTGATAATATTTCACAAACTCAACGAAGTTGTCGTGGTATTGCGTCCCTTTGGCTTCGTCGATCTCTCTGGTGACCACCCCTATGGCATTT
>JASFEQ010000489.1:0-3199 GCA_050124735.1 Desulfobacteraceae bacterium
AAAAGGATGATCAAAAACAACGGTCGGTGACGGTACCAACTGCTGGCGGGGGTTGCGGATATGCCTCTTTTTGAAACGGTTGATCTCCGTCGCAGGAGGGATTAGCACAATCTCTCTATCCTCCAGATCGCCCTGCTCTCGGATGCACCCGCAGATACCGGAAAAGAAAATCTTCTTATTGTGGCCCAAATGGATACTAACCGACTCATCGGAATTGAACCAATGAAAGGAACAGGAGGGATCAGGCCTCACCCGAATGCGAAATCCCACCGGGCTGAAATCCACCAACTCGCCTCTGGCGAAAAAACCACTCTGAAATAACTCCGCAACGACCTCGTTGCACGTGTAGCGCCTGGCGCGCCTTTCACCCACAGCAAAACAAGTCTCTGGTAATTGAATAGTAAACCGGTTTCCGTTGAGCTCTTTCAATCGGATGGGCGCCAATATCATGGTGCGGCCGTCATCGATGATGATGTGCAGGAATTGATAGTTCGTCAGGTCGGGGCCTAAAGGATGCCCGTCAGACCAGTGGCAAGTAAGTTCCGAACCGTTGCAAGGATCAGGATGTGCACGCAAAAGTAAGCTCTCTTCATATCTGCGGTGCCGGAGATGGATGAAGATAGGCTGCCCCATAAAATGGCTGTAATTGAGCGTATTGGTCAGACTTTCATACTCCAAAGCCTCTGCCTTTTCCAAGGCCTGCGCCAGGTCTTGATGTCGAAACGACCAAGGACGAGAACGGGATACGTTCCCGGAAATACGCCTTACAGGACCAAGCCCTGTTGAAAAGATTTTTTCTGATCTTTTCAGCACCGTCTCATTTCCCCCATTTCAATTTGCCCCTTGCCTGACGAACTATCATCCTTTTTCACTCTCCCCCTATCCCTTACGCAACAAACCCTCGACAGAAGCGTAGGCGAAAAGAATCCCTTCTCTAAAAGATAGTGTATACACCTTATAGGATTCAGTGGTGCCATCTGTCATGAGCAGATTGATACTACTCTCCTTGATACTCTCTTTTGCAGAGGTAGACACCCTCTCATATATATCTTCCAGTAAACTCACTTCCCTTTCCGTGATTCCTTTGTAAAGCTTCTCTATCCAAGTCTTGGAGTACTTACTTTTTACGAAAGACATGTGAAATGTGATCAGGTCTCTCCAGTTTTTCACACGACTGTGGAATTCCCAGTTGAAAAGCAATTTGAAGATATTCCTCGACTCAACATCCCGAATAACACTGACTGGCTGCCTGAATACCTTTACCTCGGCTTCATGGTTTACCCACGCTATCTCAAAATTGTAGTTCATGAGATACGCCGGAAAGGAAATATACTCCAGAGTCAGTCTAACCTCCTTACTGTATATCTGATCAGCCCGATCATCGAATCCTACAATTCGATCCTTAAACCAGATCTTGGACTCAAGCCCCTTCTCCTTTGCCTCCACAATAGGCACGCTCTTAAATGTTCCTGCGATCTCTTCCATGGATCGCCCATCTTTTTTTAGACGTTTCACCGTCTCTATACGTTCCAACACCTCCCTCGGAAAGTAACCAATTTTTTTGACCCCCTTGATGGCATCCTTAGGCCGCTGCACCATGGGTCTTGGGAGGATACCCATTTTTATATAGTTGTTGAGTGTGGCTCTTGAAATCCTGGTTTTCTGAAGTATCTCCTTACTGCTAACCAAATGCTTTTCCGCACCCATACTCCTAATCCCCCCTTTCTGTATTGTCTAAATATACTGTCTAATTATAAATGTCAACAAAAATTTTGCAGTCCTTGCCGGACATACTCATAACCTGTCTAAACCAATATTTAAACAGTTTAGCTAAAGTGGCTTGAAGTCTAAACAGTATAGCGCACATGGTCAAGGGCGAAAGTTTCCACTTTACAACAGAAATCTAATTTTTGGTTTCCACGTCTCCGCAAACTCTACACCTCGTACGTTTATGTTTACCTTCCTTTCGCTCCCAACTCCACTTAACCATACAAACATGAACCAGACTGGAACGGGGATGAATAACGGTGTGTGGAAAACAGCGAACCTGGCCAAAATTGATGAACGCCTATGGGGAAGAGAATCGAGGGATTTGTCTCAATAAGTTAGAATAGGGAAAGAGGCTCAGAGTTATGGAACCGCATCAGGGGGGCTTATATTTCAGCGCCAAAAACCGCCTTGCAAAAGAAGTCGAGTCGCGATGGGGAGATAAAATACGAGAGAATGGTTTAAAGGCTAGTTACCGTTGTCCAATGACCCAATTGGCAATCACCCTTCTTTGGATTTCAGAGGTTCCTTCATAGATTGTAAAGACCCTTGCATCCCGGTAGTAGCGCTCTACCGGGTACTCTCTGATGTACCCATAACCGCCATGGATCTGTAGTGCTTGATAGGCTATATTGTTTGCCATTTCAGATGCGTGAAGTTTGGCCATGGATGCGGCCGCGCTGAACTTCTCACCCCTATCCTTCATAGCTGCGGCGTTAAAAGTGAGCAGCCTGGCCGCCTCGATTTGAGTCGCCATATCGGCAATCATCCAGCGCAACCCTTGAAACTGGGAAATGGGCCTTCCAAATTGGATTCGCTGTTTGGCATAACTTATGGCCGCATCCAGGCAGGCCTGCCCCAAACCCACCGACTGGGAGGCAATTCCGATGCGGCCCCCGTCTAGGGAACTCATAGCGATAATAAAGCCATCTCCTTCACTTCCGAGAAGATTCTCTGTGGGTACACGGCAGTCCTCAAAGACCAACTCTACCGTGTCAGAGGCCTTGAGCCCCATCTTGTCTTCCTCTTTCCCCACATAAAACCCTGGTGTCCCCTTCTCAACCACAAAGGCACTGATCCCGCGATGCTTCTGAGCCCTGTCTGTATAGGCGGTGACCACCGTGATGTCTGAATTCTTTCCGCTCGTGATGAACATCTTGGTGCCATTAATGATATAGGTATCGCCATCCTTGATTGCTTTTGCCTTTTGACTGACTGGGTCGGAGCCTGCGCCAGCTTCAGTAAGGGCAAAAGAACCGATCTTGCCTCCCCCGGCCAAGGGTTTCAAGTAGATTTCTTTGAGATAATCGGAGCCAAAAAGGTAAATGGGGCCGCAAGCCACGGAGTTATGAACGGACATGATCACCGCCGTAGAGGCGCAGGCGTAGGCAACTTCCTGCATAGCCAAAGAATAGCTGACCGTGTCCACACC
>JASFEQ010000490.1:0-3190 GCA_050124735.1 Desulfobacteraceae bacterium
GAGGCGTACCTAGAAAGTCCTTCCGGTAGAGCCTTTGAAAAAAACGGCTCTGATATTCCCTTTTTGTTCACCTTCGCGTTCTTTCAAAGATTGGGGTCACATCTTGAACATTAAGTTTTAACCCAAAACTTAATGTTCAAGATGTGACCCCAAATACTTTCTTTTAAACCACGAGAGCAAGCTTCCCTATACTTCTCCCTGACTCTATGGCTTCATGGGAGCTTACCACATCTTCAAAAGGAAAGAGTGTGATCGGTGTAAGAGGCAGCGGCTCTTGCGCGTCCCACCTCAGAAGGGTCTCCATGATGTTGCGAAACAGATCTATCTTGTCAAAGAGGTAGATCAGGTTGAATCCGCTTATGGTTTTGTTGGCCCCAGTCAAGTCAAACGGATTAAACCGGGGTGTTTTCATGTAGTACCAGAGGAGTTTGAGAGTGTTCTTCCGGCCCGAGTGTGAGAACATGGAGGCGAAGCCATAGATGAGCAGACGGCCGGCTGGTCTGAGATGGCGATAAGAGCCTTTCAAGGTGGAGGCGCCGTTGGCGTCCAGTATAAGTTCATAGCCTTCAGAACTCAGCTCCTCAGCCCTTTCCCAAAGCCCCTGGGTACTCTTGTCTATGACAAATGAAGCGCCAGCCTCTTTAGCTGCAGCAACTTTATCAGAACAACCCACCACGCCCACGGACATGTTCCCATTCAGTTTGAGCAGGTGGAGAAGGGCTATGCCCACCCCTCCTGCAGCCGAGTGAATCATGACGCGGTCCGATTCCCTGAGGTGACCCACGTGGTGAAGCGCATAGTAAGCCGTCAGGTAGGCCACGGGGAATGTGGCACCCCTTTCAAAATTCCAGGTTTCTGGAAGGGGCCAGAGATGCTCGGACGGACTGTTAATGGCCGTGGTGTAACCACCGAAGCGACAGGCACCAAAGACCTTATCCCCTGGTTTGTAGCCTTCAATGCCAGGACCTGCCTTTCTAACTATCCCCGCAAATTCTAGTCCAGGACAGAGCGGATAGGCTCCCTTAGCCGCTCGATAGAGCCCCAGCCTCACACTCACGTCGGCAAAGTTGATGCCGCAGGCCTTTACCTCAACCTGAACCTCCCCTGGCCCGGGATCATCAATAGGTGTCTCATCATAACGAAAAACACCATATCCCCCAGGTTTATCAATAATGATTCTTTTGCGAGGATGACTCATGGCTAAAGCTTTTTTTGACAGGATTTACGGGATCGTCAGGATTTGTTTTCTCAGTTTTTAGACACGGATCACCATGGGTGACACACGGATAACACGGATACCGAAGAAATCGTAATCGCACAAAAGTTTGAGGATCGCTTATGCGGTGACAGGGTGGTGCTTCGATGACCAGAATAAACTCGCTTATTCTGGTCATCAAGACCCGCCCTGTGGACCCGAAAAAGCTTTTCGGGATCTCCCGCTTCGCGGGACCTCATAAGCGATCCAAGCAAGCCATTTTCTTGAGCATCCGTGAAATCTGCCTGCCCCGTGAAATGCGAAGCCTATTTCACTGGGGCGTGTTCTGTCAAGCAGAACCCGCGTCCAAAAAATATTTCAGCAAGGCCGGCATTCCCATGTGGTAGGGCTTTTCAGGTGATCTACTCTCTGGAAATTCTATATCTGTCAAATCCTGTTATCCTGTCTAATATGATTTTAACTTAGGTATACTTGGGGATGTCCCAGGGTCCTCAATTCATCCAACCAGATTTTTAAGAGGTCCAGCTTGATTTTGTCATCGGTATCAGGGAGGCGGCCCGTCTTGAGGGAAGGAACAAGCCATCCCAAGGTGACGCGCACATCCTCGACGGTGACCGTGATGCCTTTCGATTCCAGCAAGTGATCCCGGTATCTGAGGGTGGACCTGACCAGGGCAGAGAAAACCTCCCTTGTGGCATCGTCTGTCTGGCCCGAGTGTTCTGCCACACTCAAGAAAAGCTCATATATTTCCTTATCTTCCATAAGTATTCGGCACCTCAACGAAAATCCTTAATCTGTCGTTATTCATTTTTCAATGAATATTTATGAACCGTATAACAAATAACTAATAACACCCCAATTGAGCCTTCCACGATTGGGGCTATATCTTTCCTGACTGGACGAGTTGAGCGAAATGTTCAAAGGAACGGTCATAGGTGGCTTCAGCGTCTGCCGAGAAGCAGCAGCCAGGTAGCTGTCGCGATCTCAGATGATATGTGATGCATTTGCAGCAGATCCCTTTTTTCTCACAAGGATCATAGGTGCAGTTACACTTCTCCAAATTCTGGTCCTGATTGCATTCCATACGCGTGTCTCCTTTCACGCTGGTTTTTTTCGCTCCACTTACTTCTTTGCGCTTAATAAAATCCTAAGAGTTCTTAACCGCAGACCCGCCGTTCCATCCTCCGTAGCAGGCTACTGCGGAGGACGGGCGCCAAGGCTATGGCGGGGCAAGCGAAAAAGTTTTTTAGACAGGATTTACAGGATGTCCCGGATGGGATCCATAGATCGCTGAAAACCCCGCTGCGCGGGGATCCCAATGCAAGGCATTGCGATCAATGGGGAACCCTGAGGGACAAAAGCAAGCTGGCTTGTTTTTGCTCCTGTCGGGTTCCCATTGTTTCAAGCGATCTATTCCCAACAGTTCCTTCATGTTTGTACCTCTTACTTCTCTGAGGGCTCTATGAGAGGAAGTAATATCCGTGAAATCTGCGTGTTTCGCAAATCGAAACCCGTGTCCAAAAAATATTTTCCCAATGACCATATTTCTGTGAGGTGAAACCTTTCAAGCCATCTGCCCTTTGGAAATTTTAAATCCCTAAAATCCTGTTTATCCTGTCTAATTAAATTCCCTGCCCGCCATCGCGAGCCTGCCCGCTCAGGCGAGGCGGGCGGGTCTGCGGCTCTGGGAACTCTGCCCGCCCCGTGAAATTCCCGCTTTGGCGGGAGTATTTCACTGGGGTGAGAGATAAATATAGACCCTTTCAGGGTCGGTGCTTCGACTTTGCTCAGCATCGACCCTGAGCTATGTCGAAGGGTCGGCTATCGCCATGGTGGTCATCAAGTCTGGTCTGGACTTTTATCCAGATTTTCCAAAAACCCCCTGAACCAGGGTGGATTGTAAAAGAGTATATAGATGAGAAAAAAAGCGGTCAATGGCAAGAAGAAGATGCCAAGGTCAACCAAGAGTATGGC
>JASFEQ010000491.1:0-3184 GCA_050124735.1 Desulfobacteraceae bacterium
ACCCGTTTTTTCCAATCCAATGGATCCGAAAAAGCGGAAATATGGCTCACCCGGAGTCGCTGTAGGCAATGAGGCCAAAATTGTGGGCAAAGATGGAAACGAGGTGCCTCAGGGTACACAGGGTGAAATCATGATCCGTGGAGACAATGTGATGAAAGAATACTACAAGGCCCCGGACAAAACCGCGGAGGCCCTGGAACCGGATGGATGGTTTCACACAGGGGACTTGGGATACATGGATGAGGATGGATTCGTTTTCGTGACGGGCCGAATCAAAGAACTCATTATTAAAGCAGGAGAGAATATAGCGCCCCGGGAGATAGATGAAGTCATGTACAAGCATCCAGCGGTGCTGGACGCTGCGGCAGTGGGCATACCAGACGAAGAATATGGAGAGGACATCCTCTGCTGCTGTGTCTTGAAGCCGGACTGTTCATGCACAGAAGAGGAACTCATGGAGCACTGCATGGAGCATCTTGGTAAGTTCAAGACCCCCAAAGTGATAAAAGTGATGCAGGACCTTCCTAAGGGACCTTCTGGAAAGATTCAGCGACTAAAGCTGCGCGAACTGGAGGAATAGCTTCCCTTCTCTACTCCTCCACCACCTTATAGACCTTGTCGTTCTCTCGGACCCTCTCTTTGACCTTTATCCCCACAAGATCACCCACCTTGGCTTCTTCTAGGGGTTCATTATCAAGCTCCATACTGTTCACTTGTTCGGTGAAATCCGTGGTATGACCTTGATACTTCAACGCATCTCCTACCTTGATGGTCCCACTGGTCACCTCGATGGCGGCCACACTCGGCTTGGCAAAGAATTTGACGACAATACCCACCTGTTCTTCCGGCATTTTGCTCCCCTCCTAATTGAACACTCAGGTTAACAATAAAGGGTCAAACGCAGAGTGACGATAGACTAACTACTCACCACCCAATTAAACACAGGTTAACAGAAGTTAGTTAAACATATATGGGTTTTCCTAATACTTGTCAAGGGCTAGTTTAGAGGGAGATCCTGAGCATTGGCATTGCAAAAGGGGAAGCTCAGCTTCCCTGGTTTCCAGCCTCTTAGGTCTTCAACATTTACAGGATAGTGTAGTCCGGCTGCAAGTATCCCCCCTTTTATAAAGGGGGGTAAGGGGGGATTTTGAAGGACACAGCATATTGAACGCCACTACTTCAATCTTTCTTATTGAAGCAAAGGATCAATTGGTTTAGAATCGCTCCCATGGAAGACTATAAAAAACACCTTGCTATAACTTTGGCCGAAACGGGGGCCCTATTCTTTGACAAGAACCTTGTTTTGAAAGACGGCCGGCCCACTCCATACTTCGTCAACATGGGGATGTTCAGGACGGGCCGCTTGACCATAGAGTTAGGCTCTTTTTTCGCTGAAATGATGGTAGACCGGGATATGGTGAACGAAACGGATATCATCTTGGGTCCTTCCTATAAAGGAAGTGCCATTGCCCAGGCCACTGCCATTGCACTCTATACCCATCACGGATGCGATCTCCTTTTTGAATACGATCGTAAAGAGGCCAAAACCCATGGGGAAGCAAGCAAAGCGGGCAACATGTTTGTTAACCGGACCTTTTTTGATGGTTGTCGCGTTTTCGTGGTTGATGATGTGGCCACCTCCATGGGAACGAAATATGATCTTCTGAAAACAGTGGAAATGGCGGCGGAGGCCGGGGATATGGGCATCCAAGTGGTTGGTATTGGCATCGCCATAGATAGGGAGCAAACCAGAGCGGTCTATGATAAGGAGGATCGTGTGGTTCTGGATCAGAGGGGAGAAAATGCCATCCAGAGTTTTGTGTCCAAGACCGGTATACCCGTCTATGCTGTGGCAGGAATACGCGAAGTCGTGGAGTTTTTGTTTCAGGAAAAGGTGCCTGTTCTGATTGAGGGGAAGCCCAGACCCATAGACGAGAAGACAAAAATGGAGTTTGATGATTATCTTAAAACGTACGGGGTTGAATAGGCAAAACTTGCCTCTCGCCCGCTCCCTTTCGCCTCTGCTCAGGATCGCTAAAGCCCGCGGAGATCACGGAGATTAATATTGAAGGATTTGTGTGAAATTATTAAAGAGGTCTTAAGTTACAGGTCTCCTAAACGCATACCGGATGAGAAATCTAGTTATATCCATGCGGCTGTACTGTTCCCCATTTTTAGTGCAAACGGCGAATATACGATCCTTTTCACCCAGAGGACCCACAAAGTGGAAAACCATAAGGGACAGATATCCTTCCCAGGAGGTGGTGTAGAGGAAGAGGATGGTAGCCTTGAAGAGACAGCGCTGAGAGAGGCACGCGAAGAGATCGGTCTCTTGAACAAAGATGTGGAGATTCTAGGTCAGTTGGACGATACCTCTACGGTGGTGTCCAACTTTGTGGTCCACCCCTTTGTGGGGCTCATCCCATATCCATACGATTTTGAAATCAATCCTTTAGAAGTAAAAAGAATCATTGAAGTGCCCTTACGTATCTTTCTATCGGATGATCCCAAATATAAGAGGGATAGCGCTGAGTTTGAAGGTGTCACATATCCTACCCCAGCCTATCTATATAAAGGAGACTTGATCTGGGGGGCAACGGCCAGGATCATTGAAGGCTTTATGGGAATCCTCAAGCCGGAATTAGACTTGCCTGCAAAAACAGAATAGGATATGCTTCTCAAGTGTCGGGACGTGGCTCAGTCTGGTAGAGCACCGCGTTCGGGACGCGGGAGTCGCTGGTTCAAATCCAGTCGTCCCGACCAGCCTTCGCATCACAAACTGAGAAAGGAATGCGAAGGCTGCCGCGCCGAAGCCACCGGCGAAGGCGGGCAATATTCAGTTGACTTGTGGCAGCTACGGCTCGGCACGCCGTGAGATTCTATTACGTCTATATTCTGCAATCCGTTAAGACTCAGGATCGATTTTACATCGGTTTTACTGAAGACCTTGAGTCTCGGCTCAAGTCCCATAATCAGGGATGGAATCCCCACACGTCAAAATACAAGCCGTGGCGAGTCAAGACAGCTATCGCCTTTTCGGATCGCCGAAGAGCCCTCGATTTCGAGGCGTACCTAGAAAGTCCTTCCGGTAGAGCCTTTGCAAAAAAACGGCTCTGATATTCCCTTTTTGTTCACCTTCGCGTTCTTTCAAAGATTGGGGTCACATCTTGAACATTAAGTTTTA
>JASFEQ010000492.1:0-3176 GCA_050124735.1 Desulfobacteraceae bacterium
CAAAGCAAGCCATCACCCATCTTTTTACCCCATTCTTTACCACTAAGGAAGGCGGATCGGGCTTAGGTCTCGCCACGGTGAAACGAATCGTGGAGGGGCTCAAAGGGAAGGTCCATGGGGAAAACCATCCTGACGGAGGCGCCCAGATTACCATTCTCCTCCATCCCTCTCCTTCTTCATCTATGTAAAAGCTTCCTTATCCCCTTGACCATTCCCCCATACAGACTCAGAATTTGGCCGGATTTCTCCAGACTGCATTTTCCAAACAGAGACATCCCCCTCCCCCCCCAATAAATAGTGTTTATTTCTTGACCTCGTTGTGTTTTTTGGGTCTGCTATGTTAAGATCTGAACTTTATTCAGGTTTTTTGAGGATAGCCCCATGTCCATACTAGATCAGGTATGGTTTTCACATATCAGACGGCCAAGTCGTTACTTGGGAAACGAGATCAATGCCATCAGGAAAGATCCGGCCTCCACGGAGGTCTCCATCCTACTCGCCTTTCCCGACGTGTATGAGGTGGGGATGTCTCACCTCGGATTGAAGATCCTTTATCATATCTTAAATAGCTACGACTGGCTGGCCGCTGAAAGGGGTTTTTCCCCGTGGGTAGATCTGGAAAAAGAATTGAGGGAGAGGGATATATCCCTGCATTCGCTGGAATCTGGTAAACCACTCTCGGACTTTGACATATTGGGCTTCAGCCTCCAGCATGAACTCTGCTTCACCAATGTCCTCAGTATGCTCCACCTTTCCAAGATTCCTTTCCTGTCAGAGCAAAGGGTTCATATGCGCCCGCTCATTGTAGCGGGAGGGCCAGCTTGCTTCAACCCTGAACCTGTAGCGGCCTTGTTCGATGCTATCGTGGTCGGGGACGGAGAAGAGGCAACCTTGAAAATTTGCGAAAAGGTCAGGGAAGCAAAAAGAAATAAGCCAACAAGCAAAGAAGACCTCCTGCACGAGCTGGCAAGCATCAAGGGGGTATACGTGCCCTCTTTCTTCAAAGCGCATTATGAGGCTGATGGGACCATTCGCTGCATTGAACCGCTGAAGCAGACTTATGAGAAAGTGGAGAAAGCCATAGTCCCCGATATGAGCCGGTATCCCTTCCCATGCCGTCAGGTCGTCCCTTTTACAGAGCTGGTCCATGATAGACTGGCCATAGAAATCTCTCGTGGCTGCACCAGGGGATGTCGTTTCTGTCAGGCCGGCATGATCTATCGGCCCACGAGAGAGCGGAATCCCGAATGGGTTATCCAGAACGTGGCAGAGGCGCTCAGGCTCACCGGGTTTGAGGAGATCTCATTGCTCTCCTTGAGTTCAGGGGACTATTGCTCAATTGGTCAACTCCTCAAGGAACTCATGGATCGACACTCAGAAAAGAAAGTCGCCATCAGTCTCCCCTCTATCCGAGTTGAGAGTTTGGATCCGGGATGGTTCGACCAGATTAAAAGGGTCAGGAAAACGGGTTTTACGCTGGCTCCGGAGGCGGGTAGCGACAGGTTGAGAGAGGTCATTAACAAGCCGTTGACCAACGCGGACATTTTGAACATGGCCCGGGAAGTGTACGGGGCTGACTGGAATTTGATCAAACTCTACTTTATGATCGGTCTTCCCACTGAGCACCATGAGGACATAGAGGCGATCATCCACCTGGCAGAGGCAGTAACCCGCTTTGCAAAAGGCAAAGGGAAAAAGGCCAAACTCAACGTGAGCGTGTCCACCTTTGTCCCCAAATCCCATACGCCTCTAGTCTGGTTTCCCCAACTGCCTTTCGAGGAAAGTCGGAGGCGCATCCAATTTATCCACAGCGCCCTGAGGGGGAAGCGTGTGCGGGTAAAATGGAACCAACCAGAACTGAGTTGGCTTGAGGGTGTCTTCTCACGGGGTGACCGTAGATTAACTGAGGCACTCATAGAGGCCTGGCGACTGGGGGCCAGATTCGATGCCTGGGGAGAGCATTTTCGCATGGATTTATGGAAGGAGGCCTTCAGGAGGTCAGGGCTGAACCCTGAATTTTACCTTCACCGCTCAAGGTCTACGGAAGAAATTTTCCCTTGGGATCACATCAAATCACGGGTCAAGAAGAGTTATCTTGAGAGGGAATGGAGAAAGGCCCTACAAGGAAAGATTACGCCCGATTGTCGGGCAAAATGTCTTGATTGCGGTGTATGTGACCACAAAAAGATCGATCCCATTCTTTTCAAGGATTGGACACCCTCACTCAGGGTGGAAAAGCGCATATCAGACCGCAGGCCCTATGAGGCCAAAAAATACCGGATGACCTTCTCAAAGACCGAGCGAGCCAGATACCTCAGTCACCTGGAACTGCTCCGTCTTTTTATCAGGACCTTTAAAAGGGCCGGCCTAAGTCTCATCTACTCCAAAGGTTTTCACCCCTTGCCCAAGATCTCTTTTGCTTCAGCCCTGCCGGTGGGAACCGAAAGTATCCATGAAACCGTTGATTTTGAATTGTACGAAACCGTGCCTATTTCCTCAGTAAGAGCAGAGATAAGCCGACAACTTCCTAGCGGAATCAGGGTTATCTGTATGGAAGATATCACCACCCAGAAGAAGGCTGGCCGTACAGAGGAAAGCCATTTTCACGTAACCCTGAGCGGGTTACAAATAGAAGTGACGGATTTGAAAGGGTTTTTGCAATCGAAATATTTCCCCATAGCGAAAACCCGCAAAGGGAGGAAACAGATAATCAATGCCAGATCCGTGGTCAAATCCATGGGCTTCATTCCGCCCGATGGCATAGATTTGGTGATCTCCCATAATTCTGGACCTCAGTTGAAGCCAGCAGATATTATCAAGGGCGTATTTCATTTAAGGGAAGATGAGGCCTCAAAAATACGGATTTTGAAGACCAAGCAAGTCATGGGTTAACCCAAATTCACCGTCTAATTTGGGTATTAAGACTGAAATTGAGATTGTCGAAAAACCAGCTTCTAAGAGGCTGATGGAAAATGTCCATATGCAAGGCTTCCGAAATCCTGAGGAATGAGGCGTACATAGAAGTACGCCGCAGTGACGAGGGATGAGGATAACGCAGCCCTTCGATGCTTCGACATTGCTCAGCATCGACCCTGAGCGATGTCGAAGGGTCGACTTTGCTCAGGGCCATGAGTCCTTCGACTTTGCTCAGGACCGTGAGCCTGTCGAACGGCTTG
>JASFEQ010000493.1:0-3174 GCA_050124735.1 Desulfobacteraceae bacterium
TTCTTGAATCTTGATCCCCTAACATTTGGTTCCTGGCACTCGTTATTAGGGCTTTGATCTTGTAGGGCTCCTCAGTCAACACAGCATTAGCCCATAGACTGGGATGGACAAAACCGCAGAAGGCATCCGGACCGCTAAGTAAAGGTATCTCCTTAGCACCGATCCTCTTCTCCAAGATCTCGCGAGGTAATTTATCCAAATGCGACCAAAGCGCCACATCATTGATCACATCTCCTTTTGTGGGAAGCAGATTCCCTCCTTTCAGGTCGAGATTTCCGCATATAGCATTCAAGATAATAATCGCGCGAGATGTCTGTACTGCATTACAGCTCTGATCTAAAGGAACACGTTGACAGACACATGAAGGCCTTGTTTTAGCAAAGAGCCTAGCCGCTCCTCTGATATCTTCTTCAGGCACCCAGCAAATCTGTGATACTTTATCAGGAGAATATCTCTGGACATGTTGTTTTAATTCCTCAAAACCGTATGTCCATTCTTCGACAAATCTCTTATCATAAAGGGCTTCATTTATAATGACGTTCATCAAACCCAGCGCCAGCGCATCGTCTGTTGCTGGTCTAATTTTCAGCCAGAAATCAGCAATCCCTGTGTAGTCTGTCGGTCGAGGATCCACCACGATAAGCTTCGTCCCCTGTTCCTTAACTTTAAAGATGCCCTCCCCAAGGGGGTAGGGGCAGGTATTCCTCGGATTGGCGCCCCAAAGTAAAATACAGTTTGAATTTAAGGCCTCATCAGATACCACCTCCTCGGCAAAGAGGGCAGCTGGATATCCGATGGTGGCTCGGGCTGCAACCGCAGATGGCATGAAGCAAATATAGCCACTGGATAACATGTTGGGTGTACCCACGGCATAACAAAAGTGACTGATCATACCCAAATTGGAATATAGCCCCGCACCCACAGCAACACAGATCGACTGAGGACCATTTTCTGCCCCGATGCCATTCAATCTCGACGAGATGGTATCAATCGCCTCTTCCCAGGATATTCTCTGCCATTTCCCCTCTCCCCTCTTTCCTTTTCGTTTCATCGGGTGGTTCAGTCGATCCGGGTGATAGAGAAGTTCAATTGCTGACAGGCCCTTTGGACATAGCTCCCCCCTGTTATTGGGATGATCTGGATCGCCCTCCAATTTAACTACCTTTCCATCCCTCACATAGGCCAACACGCCACAGCCGCAGTAACAGGTAGAGCACACGGTTTTTACGATTCTTTCCCCAGAGTCAACTGGCATTGGATAGCACCCCCACACACAAAGAAATGCGTAGATCTCAGCCAAGCTTTGGGATTACGCGTTTGATTAAAAGCCTGTTCATTTCTTGGACAACTCACAAATGAAACTGAGACAAAGGGACCCTCTAAATCCCCGTCGCTACCAGACCCGGTTCATGTCCCCCAATCATATATGACGGGTCATTTTTCTCGATAATGCTAAGGATCTTATACCCGCTATCATAGAAGTCGTAATAGTTGTAGACGAGGCTGTGGGGATAAAAGGGCCCATAGACCTCGGGCGCCGGGGTAATCTTCACGGTATTTCCGTTCATATCAAGCATCCTGTTCATCTTAGGGAAGGCCATGCAAGCCAAGTGAAATTGATCTCCCACGAGGGCAACCACACCTTTCTTCGTATTCACGGCCACGGATTGGCTACCTGGCGTGTGTCCCGGCGTCTGGAACACCCTGATACCATCGACGACATCCATATCCCCATCGATCAATGTCAAATTCGTAGTCTTCAGCTCGGATATGGCCTCCAGATCGTAGTCCCTGCGGACAAGCATAGGGGGAATGGGGTTGAGGATTGTCGCCCACTCCTTCTTTTGCACAATGATGCGGGCGTTTTTGAATTCATAGGAAAAACCCGTATGGTCATTATGAAGATGCGTGTAGATGACTGTATCAATTTCATCTGGCGCCACGTTCACGTCTTCAAACGCCTTATCAAAATACTTTCTACCAACATGGAACTCCATGCCTGCCCAGCCCTTACCGTCTATTAGGAATCTTTCATTACCGCCAGAATCAACAAGAATATTACGGCCATGACCTTGTATGAGGAAAGCCAGAAATGGAAATTCCAACTGTAAATCTTCGTCTAAATTTGGTGTTAGGATGGATTTCGGCCCCACTGAATGACCAAGATACAAGACCTTTATTTCCCATTCTTTCATGAACCTTGCTCCTTTCTTTGATCCTGTTTCCAAAACCGCCAAGCCATTACTTCTTCCCTTTTTCTATATTTTCGAAGATAATTTCCGCAGCGATTCGGGCGCTTATTCCTGGAGCGAGAGCGCACTTCTCGAAACCCTTGTCTTTTAAGAAAGCCGGATAACCTTCTTTCATGTCAGCAACCGCATGATATCTGCCAAAAACAACCTTCTCGTGAATGTCTCGGCACTTGGTTGAACCCATCTCCTTTTCAAAGCGGTAAATGAATTTGCGACACTGAGCGTAACACCTTCCGTTAGCGCTATAGTCTAAAAGATCCTCACTCCCAAAATATGAACTTAATGCTACCAGCCCTCCGAGGACTGCGCCGCAGGTTTCGCCTGTCAAAGCGACCCCTGGCAGAGAAGAGAGTGCGGTGATAATCTTTATATTTCCAAATCCAAAGGCTTCCATGAGGGCCAATGCCGGGCTCTTGGCGCAACTTTGATTAACTTGCTCATACTCCTCAGCTCGCTCCTGAACCCGATCAAGTATATCTTGCCTGTTTGCGAAGAGATCATCAGAAAGGACTTTTTTTTGTGGAATGCCCTCAGAAGACAATCTCTTGAGCATTGCCTCTACGGCTTCTCTATTTTTTGGCCCTTTTGCCAGCTCCTGAACCTTTGCTTTCAGCGCTTTGTAATCGGGGGTCGGTTTCTGTGCCATGTTTTTCCTCTTTTTCCTACCTACTTGTATCTTGAGCTTTATAGAAATATGATAGCTAAACCTTTCCTAATAGCGTTTCTAAAAACCCTTGGAAAAAGACAAAGCGAAAACAAGCAGTCGGCTTGACCAATTATTTCTCAATCGTCCAATTCTAAGGTGACCTCGCAATATGGGTCACCGTCAGGGATGGTCTTTGTCAGCACCACTGAATTCTTGAGTTTCACGCCGAGGGCATCAAAGGTTCCCTGTTCCATGGCTTCGAGCAATGCGGAGCAG
>JASFEQ010000494.1:0-3169 GCA_050124735.1 Desulfobacteraceae bacterium
CTATCAACCCCTCTATATTCGGGAACCCAAGAATCTGAGACTCATCCCGTGGCTGGCAAAAGGACAACCTGTGTATGATAAGGCCACACTCTCTTACACGATTAAGCTCAGAAAGGCCAAGTGGTCAGACGGCTCAGATTTCACCTCACAAGATGTGGCTTTCACCGGAGACGTGATAAGAGAGTTCGGGGTAGCACGATATTATTCTGCCTGGAAGTTTGTTGAGAAGATAGAGCCGCTGGACGACCATACCGTGAGGTTCCACCTTGGCACTCCCGAGGCCATTTTTCTTACGAGGACCCTGACCACCCCTATCGTGCAAAAAAGAGAATGGTCGAAGGTGATCGAAATGGCCAAAGGGGCTGAAAAACCGTTGGGCCAGTTACTCAAACATAAAGTGGAAAGACCTGTAGGAACAGGTCCCTTCCTGCTTACGGACTGGAGACAGGGGGCCTATATTTTTCTTAAAAGAAATGAACATTTTTTTGGGAAAGAGAAAGAAATGCAGGGATTTGTCCTGGGTCCCCATATTAATGGGATGATTCTCAAGATTTTTGGCACCGCCGATGCCGCCATTCTGGCCATGAGAAAAGGAAGTATTGACATGTTTTGGTGGGGGATTCAGTCAGGATACATTGAGGATCTCCTCAAAGACAGAGACGTGGGAATTATTACAAATGAAAAAAGTGCGCTTTACTATCTGGGATTCAACCTCAGGAAGCATCCTTTCGACGACGTTCACTTTAGACATGCTGTGGCCACCCTAATTGATAAGGATTTTATTCTCAGGAGGATACTTCAGGGCTACGCCACAAAGATGCATTCCATTGTGCCCCCTGGCAACACCTTCTGGCATTGCAAGGGCCTTCCCGAGTACGGCGAGGGACTCAAAAGGGAAGACCGCGTCAGGAGGGCTTATGAGATCCTCAGTAATGCGAAATACACCTGGAAAGTTCCCCCAGTGAACGCGAAAGGGGAGGTGGGAAGGGGGGAAGGAATCATTCTGCCCGATGGTCGCCCCATGAAACGTATCAGCATCCTCACTCCACCCGCAGACTATGATCCCCTTCGTGCCATGGTGGGGATTATGATCCAGGAGTGGCTCAGAATGATCGGCATTCCCGTATTGTCCAGGCCCATGGGCTTCAGCTCCCTGATGGATCAGGTCAAGAGACGTCGTCAATTTGATCTTTTTGTGCTGGGATACGGTAATCTCTCTCTGGATCCAGACTACCTGAGAAATTTTTTCCATTCAAAAAATGATAGGCCTCGGGGTTGGAACATGAGTGGGTATCGCAATTCCCAATTCGACAAGATCGCTGATGAATCCTCTCGCACCATGGATGCGGATAAAAGGAGGGCTCTGATTTTGGAGATGCAGAGAATCATTATGCGAGACATCCCCTATATTCCCCTTTACAATCCCAAATTGATTGAGGCGGTCAGACACGACAGATTCAGTGGGTGGGTGAAGATGCTGGGGGGCATTGGGAACACCTGGTCATTCTGTACGATCAGGGTAAAATAGAAGAACGGTCGGCCTTTGACAGGCTGTTGCCCAAACCCGAGCATGGACTCATTCGTCGGCTGCTGATGCCTTTTCTTTCATCCCGAGGCTCCCGGCCTGGTCTTTTCAGAAAAGGCATCAGCACCCATCTTCAGATTCGATAAGCAGTTTCTAAATTACAATTCGGCCGGAAGTGGTCATCCGATTTGGGCAACACCTGTAAAGATTTGACCCCTAATCCTTAACGAGAGACCAACAACTTCTGTCCCGGGTGAATCGTTTCGGTCTTTTTCATGTCGTTCAGACGACACAATTCATCCACTGAGATACCATACTGTTTACCAATCTTGGAAAGGGTATCTCCACTGCGGACGACGTGGTATCGCCCCTCAGCCTGAGACCGCGGTTTCTGTTTTGCGGCATATGCCGCTTTGGCAACCGCTGAACGGAGCTCCGCTGACCCAGAGTTGCTCACAGTGTGCTTCACAAAAATATCTACGGGTCTCACAGGCTTCCCGTAATAGGCCTGATTCCATTCATCTCGCGTCTTTATGACGGCACCTTCAAAATTGGCTCCAGCATAGGCCCCTTTGGACCGTGCGAAGGAAAGGATGTCTGCGGTAATGCTTGTTTTGGCGCCCCCACCTACCGGACCAACAGCAACAGAGGTATCCCCTCCCAGCTTAAAGGATGTGGTAAGGAGCTTGTCAATGCCCTTCTGCGATCTCACCATCATAATCACCTCCGCTGCCTCGCCACCGATCTGCAGCCCAAAGGTCACAGAGCCTAAGGTGTAGAAACCAGGCTGAGTCCACTTGCCTGTTTTCGCATCCTTTACCACGAGTACACCTCTCCCCCCAGAGCCGCCAAGGATGAAACCCCCCTTCAGTACGCTTGGCGCAATGAGCAGTCCTTTGGCCTGGTCCAGGTTTTCGTGCAGCCAAGACATGTTTTTATCTCTCATATAGCTCTCGAAAGTAAGACGCGCCTTGTCCACAAGTGCTTGTTGCTCAGCAGGCCCAGCCGTTGCTGTCTGGATGCTCAACCCCAAAAGCAGAAACCCGGCAATAGCGGTAAACACGATTTTGGAGAATTTAATATTTCTCTTCTTCATTTCACTGTCCTCCCCTTTTTTGGGTTAATGATTATTGACTTATTCACAATTTCTTACTACAAGGCGACTGAAACCCGCTCAAAACGAATCCCGGAATCATCTCTTTATCCTGTCGTGAATAGGAAAATGGGGTCAGTCCCCGGTTTTACCTCACGAGCGGGATACTTGCCGCCAGCTCATAGTTGACCACCGCCTGGATCTTATTCTCCAGTTGATAATAGCGCAACACCTTCATCTCGGACAGCACCTGTCTGAACCTGGGCAAGTAGGACTGGCGAATATTCAGGCGTTCCGTCTCGATGGCCATATATTCGTCCATGAGCTTCTTCGCTGCCTGATCAGACATGGTCCCATAGTTCTCTGCATAGTCGTCGATCAGCTTGATGGTCCGGTCGTTGATTTTTGCCAGGTCTCTCTGGTAGGCCTCATAGACCGGCCAGAAGGCCTTGGCCTCCGGTTCTGTCATTCCCATCGCCTCCGCAACAACCAGCTTCTTGTCTGCGCGGATCTTTTCCCGGACGATCTGCATGTTGTCTGCGGGCTTGTCC
>JASFEQ010000495.1:0-3158 GCA_050124735.1 Desulfobacteraceae bacterium
ATATGTACGCCTCATTCCTCGGGATTTCGGAAGCCTTGCATCTGGATATTTTCCATCAGCCTCCAAGAAGCCGGTTTTTCGACACTCTCGCAGTAAGGCCGCATCTATTGTGTAGGTGGGCGGTGCCCCCATATTTTGCGGTTTAACAAAGTGACGGGAGACTCCCAGGGGCACAGAGGCGCACCCGCCCGCCTCGCCTGAGCGAGCTCATGCTCGCGATGGCGGGCAGGAACCCCAAATATTGGGTCACTGTGGTGTCCGGTGGAATCTTTTTTGAGATACGGCCTTTAGAAAGGGGCCGTAGCCTCGTCCTGCTATCCTTGCGAGGACAGAGCCTACACCTCGGAGAGCCCGGATCATTTACTCCTGTAAATTTAGGCAGAATTGAATAAACGACTAAACGTGGTCAAAAGGCATGAGGTCTTTCTTTACAAGGCCTCATGCCTTTTGTATAAGCTAGTTTTAAGGGTTGAATATGAAAAACGGAATGACCATCACAGAGAAGATCTTGGCAGCCCATGCGGGCATGGATTCGGTGGGTCCGGGGGATATTATTCAGGTTCAGGTGGATCTGGCCTTGGCTAATGATATCACCGCGCCCCTCGCCATACGTGTCTTCAA
Source organism: Desulfobacteraceae bacterium (assembly GCA_050124735.1). Lineage (GTDB taxonomy): Bacteria > Desulfobacterota > DSM-4660 > Desulfatiglandales > HGW-15 > JASFEQ01. The sequence continues at coordinate 622 of JASFEQ010000495.1, forward strand.
TGAAATAGGGACTGGCAAGGTCTTCGACACGGGAAAAATCGCCCTGGTGCCGGACCATTTTGTGCCCAACAAGGACATCCCTTCTGCTGAGCAGGCCAGGGTGATGAGGAATTTTGCCCAGGAACAGGGCATCAAGAACTACTTCGAGCTGGGGGAAGGGGGAATCGAACACGTGATTCTCCCTGAAAAGGGCCTGGTTATTCCCGGCGATCTGGTTATCGGAGCAGACAGCCATACCTGTACCTATGGGGCCTTGGGGGCCTTTGCCACCGGGGTGGGAAGCACCGACCTTGGTGTGATCTTTGCCACCGGCAGGACATGGCTCAAGGTGCCCCCCACCATAAGGCTGAACTATGAAGGCCGTCTACGGCCCTGGGTGGGAGGTAAGGACTTGATCCTTTTTACCTTGGGAGAACTGGGCGCGGACAGTGCGGTCTATAGGGCACTGGAATTTGGAGGAGAAGTCATCGAAAAGCTCTCCATAGATCACAGGTTTACAATGGCCAATATGGCCGTGGAGGCAGGTGCAAAGAATGGGATCGTGGAACCGGATGAGACCACTTCTCGCTATGTGAAAGAAAGGTGCGACAGGGAGCCATCGCTGCTAACGAGCGATCCAGGGGCAAAATATGAAAAGGTATTAAAGATAGAAGTGGATGACATCGAGCCGCAGGTGGCATTCCCCCATTCCCCGGATAATGTGCGCCCCATGTCTCAGGTTGGGCAGGTCCACCTTGATCAGGTCTTCATAGGGTCATGTACCAATGGGCGGTTGGAAGACCTGAAGGAGGCAGCAGCGGTTCTAAAAGGCAGGTCCGTGTCCAAAGGAACAAGGCTAATCGTGCTGCCCGGTTCCTCCCTCATCTACAAACAGGCCCTCCAAGAAGGGATTTTGGCGACACTGATTGAGGCGGGTGCGGTGATAGGTCCGGCCTGCTGCGGACCCTGCCTTGGAGGCCACCTGGGTATCCTGGCGGAAGGTGAAAAGGGGCTCTCAACGAGCAACAGGAACTTCATTGGGAGAATGGGGCATCCAAAGAGCGAGGTCTATTTGGCAAATCCCCCAGTCGCCGCCGCCTCTGCTGTCCTTGGAAGGATAGGATCTCCGGATGAACTATAGCAGCCAGCCCGGGACGACTCCCCCATTCAGAAACCACAATCATTTGTGCTGAGTCAAATTTTATAAATACCCAGGAGTGTGTGAAAAATGAGATTTGAAGGTACCGTCTGGAAATTTGGAGACAATGTGGATACGGATTTGATCATCCCTGCAAGGTTTCTGAACGTATCTGATGAGGAGGAACTTGCGAAGAATTGCTTTGTTGACGTGAGGCCCGATTTTGTGGAAAAGGTTCAGGCTGGTGATGTCATCGTGGCCGGAAAAAATTTCGGTTGTGGCTCATCAAGGGAGCATGCGCCTTGGGCCCTCAAAGGCGCGGGCATCCGGGTTATCATAGCAAAGAGCTTTGCCAGGATATTTTATAGAAACGCCTTCAACATAGGTCTTCCTCTGTTGGAATCTGACCAAGCCTCCGATGAGCTTGAGGAAGGGGATCAGGTCTCGGTGGAACTTCTCACAGGAAAAATAGGTAACGAGAGTAAGGATCAGCACTTTTCAGCAAAACCCATCCCCGATTTTATGATGGAAATCATTCAGGCCGGGGGATTGGTGAACCATTTAAAAAACAGAAAGTGATCACCTGTTCACAGGGGGCCAATCCTTTCCTCAGAAAAGACTCCATGCCCCTGTCTTGATTTCTCAATTGATCGTAATCCGTTAGCAGTTTTAAAAGCCCCTGGGCTAACCGGCATTCTCTGGAGGGGCCAAAAAATTTGCCCGCTGCCTTTAAGGATGGCGCACAAAGCGAGGTAGCTCTGAGGCCTTGTTCTGTCATCATTGAACTTGGCTCGGTCTCTGTTTGGACGGCCTGTGCGCGCAGGCGTCAGGGCAAGGGAGCCCCCGGGAGAAACCGTGCACAGAACGCCTGGTTTTTGGCCCCTCCAGAGAACCCCGCTCAGCCCACCAAGAGTTGTTGCACGGCTGTTTCAAAGGGCTAAAATGCTACAATTGATCTAATCTCTGATCAATCACCAGAAAACACTTTTTTATCTGAGAGGGCGTGACGATGTGGAAAAAACACAAGATAGCTGTGATTCCAGGAGATGGAACAGGACCCGAAGTGGTGGCGGAAGGGATAAAAGCCCTTAAGGCCCTGTCCCAAAAGTGCGGTCTGAATTTGGAGCTTGAGGAATTTGACTTGGGAGGGGAGAAATATTTGAAAGATGGGACCTTATTGTCAGACAACATCCTGGATGAATTAAAGAAAAAGGATGCCATCTACCTGGGTGCCATAGGCCATCCCGATGTGGCGCCAGGCATTCTTGAGAGGGGGTTACTCCTGAAAATGCGCTTTGAGTTGGATCTGTACATCAACCTGAGGCCGGTTGTTCTTTTACCCGGAGTGGACACGCCCCTCAAGGATAAGGCTCCTGAGGATATTGATTTTGTCGTAGTCCGGGAAAATACAGAAGGGCTA
>JASFEQ010000496.1:0-3152 GCA_050124735.1 Desulfobacteraceae bacterium
AAGAGAAAACCTACCAAAAAGGAAAGAGAAGATATTGAATTCGGGTGGCGCATCGCGAAGGAACTGGGAAAGCTGGATATTGGGCAGTGTGTGGTGGTACGAAATGGAACGGTCTTGGCTCTGGAGGCCATGGAAGGCACGGACGAGACCATTCTGAGGGGTGGGAAGTTAGCCAGGGAAAAGGCCGTTGTGGTGAAGGTGTCTAAGCCAAATCAGGATCTGCGCTTCGACATCCCTTCTGTGGGATTGAACACCGTAGAAACCATGGCAAAGGTGAAGGCCTCCGTCCTCGCCTTGGAAGCCGGCAAGACCCTCATGTTCGACAAGCCTGAGATGATCGAGCTTGCAAACAGGTCGGGCATTGCCATTCTCTCTGAAGCGAGATGGGGAAAAGACTAGGAGATGGAAGGACGTGAAAGAGAAGTTGAAAATTGGTGTCATCGGAGTGGGACACCTTGGGGAATATCACGTGCAGAAATATGTCGCCATGCCAGAGGTGGAGTTAGTGGGCGTGGTGGACACCGATCATGATCGTGCCAATGAGATAGCCCGACGTTACCAGACCCGCTCTTATGAGCAACACCATGGAATCTTGGAGAAGGTGGACGCGGTGAGTCTCGCGGTGCCTACTGAGAGGCATTACGAGGTCGCCAAAGATATCCTGTCAAGGGGCGTTCATCTCCTCATCGAGAAACCCATAACCTACACATTGGAACCAGCCGATACCTTGATCCGTTTGGCCCGTGAAAAAGACTTGGTGCTACAGGTGGGACTTGTTGAGCGTTTTAATCCTGCCGTCGTAAAGATGGAATCCCTATTGACAGATCCGGTCTTCATTGAGTCTCACCGAATGAACCTCTTCACGACAAGGGGGACCGATGTGGACGTGGTTCTCGATCTGATGATCCACGATCTGGACATCATTCTTCATGTGGTTCCAGCTGAAGTTAAAGAGGTTCATGCGGTCGGAATGTCCGTTCTCACCGGGAAAACGGACATCGCCAATGTAAGAATGATTTTTGAGAACGGGACGGTCGGCAATCTGACGGCAAGCCGGGTCTCTGATAGGACCTTGAGAAAGATACGTGTCTTTCAGCCCGACGCTTATATGGCTGTGGACTGCTTCCGAAGGGAAATCAGTGTCACAAAGCTGGATAGCGAAGTCAGGGATGGATATAATTTCCCCCAAGTCACTACGAACAAAACAAAATTTCCTGGCAACGATCCGCTGGCGGATGAAATTTCTTCGTTTGTTCATGCCGTCATGAATGGAGAAGAGCCAGTGGTTTCTGGCCGAGACGGACGAAGGGCTCTTCAGTATGCTCTCGGCATAATTGATCAGGTTGAAAGAGGGTGTGGGGATTTCCAGGCCATATGCTGATGTGAAGAAAACTCAAGATGTAATGATTGTTGCCGGGGAGGCCTCGGCAGATTTACATGGTTCCAATCTCGTTCGCGCCGTAAAGAGATTGGACTCCACCATACGTTTCTATGGTATCGGCGGGAAGCAAATGGAGGAGGCTGGGGTAGACATCCTGATTCCGGCGTCTGACATGGCTGTTGTTGGCTTGACAGAGGTATTTTCTAAACTTCCTAAGATCGTAAAAGCCCACCGAACTCTAAAGAATCTTCTGAAGAACAGCCCTCCTGACCTCCTTATCCCCATTGATTACCCCGGTTTCAATATTCACCTGGCTGGTCTCGCCAAGCGGTACAGCGTCCCGGTCTTGTACTACATTAGCCCCCAAGTGTGGGCATGGAGAACGGGACGCGTTAAGAAGATAGCAAAAAGGGTGGACCGTATGGCGGTCATCTTGCCCTTCGAAGAACGCTTCTACAGAGAAAGGGGCGTAGATGTGGATTACGTGGGGCACCCTCTCCTGGACTCTATCCCTCAACATCTGGACAAGGATGAAATGACCCGGAAGATGGGTCTTGAAAACGCTCACCCCATCCTTGGTCTCTTGCCTGGCAGCAGGAACGAGGAAATAGGGAATCATCTGCCTGTCATGATAAAGGCCGTTGAAATCCTCTCATCTCAATACCCTCGTCTCAGAGGTCTTTTGCCCGTTGCCCCAACCATTCCCACTGAGCTGGTGGAATCGTTCCTCAAGGAATCTTCTGCTGAAATTAGCATATCTCAGAGTTCTATTTACCACACATTGACCGCCTGTGATCTCGCACTGGTCGCATCGGGCACGGCTACCGTGGAGACGGCGATCCTGGGCGTTCCCATGATTCTCGTATATCGAGCATCTGCCATTACCTTCTGGGTCGGGAAAAGGGTCATAAAGGTGCCCTTCCTTGGTCTGGTTAATCTGGTGGCGGGGGAACAGGTCATCCCTGAATTGATCCAGGACCATGTCACCCCGGATAGGCTCGCCCATGAAGCCAGTGAGATCCTTGAGGGTGGTCAGAAAAGGGAAAATATGATAGAAAAACTGAGAATGGTAAAAGAAAGACTGGGAAGAGGGGGTGCCTCTGAGAGGACCGCAAGGATTGCCATAGAAATGTTGAATCGTCATTAGCCATTGGTCATTGGTCATTCGTCTCCATATGCCAAAATCCGGCTCTTACAAATGACCAGTGACTATTGACCCCACCCCATGGCTTGGCGGGGTGGGAACGGAGGCAAAGCGATGGCCAGAACTATCCTAGTTGTGGATGATGAAGAGACTATCATTCAATCCCTGAATGGTATTCTAACGGATGAGGGATACGACGTCGCTAGTGCTAACAGCGGTGCTGGTGCCCTGGAAAAGATTGAAGAGGTGATGCCAGAGCTCATCCTATTGGATATATGGATGCCTGGGATCGACGGCATTGAGACCCTCGTCAAGATTAAGGAGACCAACCCCCACCTCCCGGTGGTTATGATGTCCGGACACGGCACGATAGAAACGGCAGTCAAGGCGACAAAATTGGGGGCATACGACTTTATAGAGAAACCCCTTTCCCTGGAGAAAGTCCTCTTGTGCGTAAACAACGCACTTGATTATTCCAGGCTGGAAGAAGAGATCAGTCTTCTCAAGGAAAAAGAGAGGCATAGATATAGAATAACTGGGAACAGTAAGGCCATTAAGCATCTGAAGGAACAGATAAGAGTTGTGGCCCCCACAAACGCCTGGGTGCTTATCACTGGGGAAAATGGA
>JASFEQ010000497.1:0-3151 GCA_050124735.1 Desulfobacteraceae bacterium
TAACCCATTGGGCCTTTTCCACATGCGGGTGACCTCACCCACCGGATCTGGAAGCGCCACCACCTCCCTCAATCCCTCTGACATGGATTCTATGGTTTTATCATTCAGGGTCAAACGGTCTATCATTGCCGAACTGAGTCCCTTCTCCCTTGCCAAGTCGAGATCCTTTTGATTCTCTTTTTGTATATTCTTTTTTCTCTCGCCCAATCTGTTGGCCATGAGTGTCAGGGCGGCATCCTTCTCTTCCCTCTGCGCCTTTCTCAGGGCCCTTGAGGCAGCCTTCGCATCTTTGGCCATCTTTTCAATCATGCTCTGAGTTGACATACAGCCATTCCCTCTTCCGTGTCACCGGTAAGTACCAAGTTATCCCGGTGAATAACTTCATCGTCATGTTTGAACCCCAGTTGAGATTCTATCTCCTTACTCTTCAAACCCATAATCTTTTCTATATCACTCGAATCATAGTTGACCATCCCCACTGCCAACTCTTTCTCATCCTCATTCAACAGCACAACCGAATCCCCCAAACTGAATCTACCCCTCACCTCCTTAATGCCAGAGGGGAGAAGGCTTTTTCCCCTTTGCAAAAGGGCTGCCTCTGCACCCCTGTCAACAAGGATCTCCCCTTTCGGGGACCTGGTAAAAGCAATCCAATGTTTTCGGCTGCAAAGGACCACATCCCGGGGCATGAAGAGGGTCCCCTCTTCCTTGCCCTTGAATATGTTTCTAAGGATGCCCCGCTTGAGACCATTGGCTATGATCGTTGCCGCTCCCGCCAGGGCCACTTTTTCTGCTGCTCTGATCTTGGCGGTCATTCCACCGGTACCCAGGAACCCGGGTATGGAACTGGCGTACCTCATGACCTCTTTGTTTACCTTTTCCACAACCCTTATAGGACGGGCATCTTTATGGCTACGGGGATCTTTGTCAAAAAGACCATCAATGTCCGTCAGGTTGATAAGGAGCTGTGAATCCGTGAGATTTGTGACCATAGCGCTCAGGTTGTCATTGTCGCCAAACTTGATCTCATCCACCACGACCGTATCATTCTCATTGATTATGGGTACGATCTTCCACGACAGTAGTGTAAATAGCGTATTTCTGGCATTTAGATAGCGCCTCCTGTGGTGGAGGTCATCCCTTGTAATGAGAATCTGCGCAACCCTCTGCCCATGGCGACCAAAGGCCTTCTCATAAACCATCATAAGGGTGCTCTGACCAATGGCGGCAACGGCCTGTTGGTGAGATATGGACTCGGGTCTCTTGGGCAGACCTATCTTATTCAGACCCGATGCAATAGCGCCCGAAGAGACCAGAATGACCTCTACTCCCTTCTTGGTGAGACCACAGACATCATTGGTCAGGTCGTTAATGACCCTTCTGTTTAAACCATCGCTGGTGGTGAGAACCCCGCTGCCCACCTTGACCACCACCCTCTTCACAGGCCTCAAGAGCTCGAGCCTGGAAATCCTCTTTTCCCCGCCTTTCTTATCCATTATGAAATTTCCTTGCAAGGATCTGTTTCACTTCATCAAGGCCTTCGCCCGTCAATGCGGAAATAGGTACTGCCTCTATCCCCATCTCCTCAAAAGCCCTTCTGATGCTTTCAATATTCCTGTGCTTGGGTGAATGGATATCTATCTTGTTAATCAGGACCATCTGGTCCTTCTGCGTCAAGGAGGGATCATATTTTTCCATTTCGTTTTTCAAACCAAGAAAATCCTCCAAGAGGTCATGTAAAGGAACATAGGTTACATCTATCAGATGAAGCAAGAGCCTTGTCCTCTCGATGTGCCTTAGAAACCGATGTCCCAGGCCGCGCCCCTCACTCGCCCCTTCTATCAGGCCGGGGATATCTGCCATGGTCAGGGTACTCTCATCATCAAAGACAAGAACACCCAAGTTTGGGACAAGAGTCGTAAAAGGATAACTATCGATCCGAGGGCGGGCATTGGTAAGACGCGAGAGCAATGTGGATTTGCCGGCGTTAGGCAATCCGATAAGCCCTATGTCGGCGAGATACTTGAGGGAGAGTCTAATTATCCTCTTCTGCCCAGGGAGGCCGGGCTGAGCAATTCGGGGTGCCCTGTTGGTTGGAGTGGCAAAATGCTGGTTGCCTTTGCCGCCTTTTCCTCCTGGAATAACGAATACTTCTTGATCTTCATGGATCAGGTCGGCAAGCAACTCGCCAGATTCGTGATCGTATATGATTGTCCCTAAAGGAACATCTAGAATAACGTCTTTGCCGTCTTTCCCTGTCTGGTCCTTCCCCCTTCCAGGTCTTCCATTTTGGGCCTTGAAATGTTTTCTCAGGCTGTAGTCGGTCAGCGTATGGAGTCTTTTGGTGGCCCTTATAATGACATCTCCCCCGTTCCCTCCATCTCCTCCATCTGGCCCGCCCTTAGGTATGTATTTCTCCCTCCGAAAACTGACACAGCCCCTCCCTCCATCTCCTGATCGCGCTGAAATCACAGCTTCATCTACAAAGCCCATCTCACCTCTGAGGAGGGGATGAAAAACGCCACACACTTAGGCGACGTGAACGCTCACCTTTTTGCGATATTTGTCAAAACGTTCAAAGGCGACGATTCCATCGATCTTGGCAAAAAGGGTGTAGTCTTTTCCCATGCCCACATTTTCTCCGGGATGTATCTTGGTCCCCTTTTGCCTTATGATTATACTACCGGCTCGTACCTTTTGGCCTGCGAACCGTTTCACGCCATACCTTTTTCCAGCACTGTCTCTTCCGTTTCGGGAACTGCCGCCCGCCTTTTTATGCGCCATGTTCTCTTACCTCATATCTCTTAGTGTTTAACCAGCCACCAGAGGGCTCCTTTAATCAATCTGATTTAACCCTAATTTCTGACTCATAAATTAGGTTTAACTTTCGATATTCTCTATCCTAACCAGGGTGAATTGCTGCCTGTGACCCCTTTTTCTCCGGTAACCCTTCCTCCGCTTAAACTTGAAAACCACAATTTTCTTGTGCTTGTCGTGGCGTTTTATACGCCCCACAACCTTGGCGTCCTCAAGATAGGGCTTACCCACATTTACCGTTTCACCATCAGAAGTCAAAAGCACCTTGTCGAAGGAAATGGTCTCACCCACTTCACCTGCCAATTTTTCCAGTATCACTTCATCACCCGTGCAA
>JASFEQ010000498.1:0-3131 GCA_050124735.1 Desulfobacteraceae bacterium
CAGGAACCAGGAATTTGTCACGAAAGCACCCTTCGACTTTGCTCAGGGTAGGCGATAGTACGAAAACGCGAAATAAACAAACTCACCACAGAGACTCAGACGGCATAGCGAAAACTCTGAAAATTATTAGCCACAGACCCGCCCGCCTCGCCTAAGCGGGCAGGCCCACACAGACTGACACAAACTGCAGGGATCGCTTGAAAGAATGGGAGCCCATGAAGAGCAAAAATGAGCTAGCTCAATTTTGTCCTTCATGGCTTCCCATTGCTCCCAATGCTAGGCATTGGGATCCCCACGCAGCGGGGTTTCCAGCGATCCCTATTCCAATCCGACAGATCCTGTAAATCCTGTCTAATTCAATTCTCTTCTCTGTGTACTCTGCGTCTCTAGCGAGCGCAGGGAGCGGGTGGTGAATCCCTGTTCTAAGGTATTTTGAAAACCACCATAAGATCTTTCTCTTTTTTGACCCCCAAGACAAAATCAAAGAGATCCCGTTGCAGGCAGAAAATGGGATCCTCTCTCGGGAGGTAGTCCTTTTTGCCAAGGATGAATTTTTGTGCCGTGGGCTGAAAAAGGACCTCTTTGAGGGTGTTGACCGGATCGTAAGTCTTTCCCACTAAGAGGTGTTCAAGGTAGTCTGCACAGGCCTCGTCTTCTGGAGCTTTCTTTGTTGCCCTGTCGCCCATGGCCACCAAGGTGACCAAATCCGGTTTTGCCCTCTTAATGTATTTCGCAATGGCCATGGCCATGGGGAAGCTGCCGAGCAGGACCTCATCAGCCTTCTCCAGGGCCGCTTTGGCCCCAGTCACGCCAGACGTGGTTCTGTGCACCACGACCTTATCCTTGAAATAGGCTTGGCCCTTTAAGACGACCTCCGAGGGAGAGTTTCCCAGGTCAGCGCCTTCGATGGGAACCTCGTTCACCTCTCCCACAAGGATGAACTCAGGGTTCTGGCCTTTGAGTCGGATGGCTTGAGCAGGATCGGCTTCAAGAATGACCTTCTTGACGCCGAAATGGAAGAAAAGGGGTGCACAGGAAAAGGCCCTGAACACGTCAATGATGACCACCAGTCCTCTGGCCTCCTTTGCCCCTTCAGCAAGACTTTTTCTCTCAATCTTCATGGAGTATCGGCCTCCGGCTCGTAGAGCCTACGCCTCGGAGAGAGTACTGGAGTACTGGAGTGTGGGAGTGCTGGACTATTGGGGTATTGAAAGCCTGCAAGAAGAAGTTACCAGGACTCCCATGTGCTTGCATTCTTTCCATTACTCCATCACTCCATTTCTCCAGGACATTTGTCAGAAACTCACATTGCCTGGTGTCCTTGGGAAAGGGATCACGTCACGGATATTGGACATGCCGGTCACAAACTGGATAAGGCGTTCAAACCCGAGCCCAAAACCGGAGTGAGGCGCTGAACCGAATTTCCTCAACTCCAGATACCACCAGTAATCATCTGGATTAAGACCCGTCTCTTTGATCCTTTTGAACAGGGTATCATAATCATCCTCACGCTGACTGCCCCCGATGATCTCCCCGATTTTGGGCACGAGCACATCCATGGCCCGGACCGTCTTTCCATCCTCATTAACCTTCATGTAAAAGGGCTTAATCTCTGTAGGGTAGTCGATCAGGGCAATGGGCTTTTTAAACACCTTTTCACAGAGATATCGCTCATGTTCTGACTGAAGATCGCTTCCCCACTCTACCGGGAATTCAAACTTCTCTTTGGCTTTGGTGAGTATCTCCATGGCCTCTGTGTACGTCAGACATTCGAATTCCTTAGATACCACCCCTTCCAATGTTTCCAGGGCCGACTTATCAATGAAACGATTGAAGAATGCCATGTCCTCTTCGCACTTCTCCAACACATCCTTGATGATGTATTTGATGAATGCCTCCGCCAGTTCAACGTTTCCCTGCAAATCGCAGAAGGCCATTTCCGGTTCGACCATCCAGAATTCAGCTAAGTGGCGAGAAGTATTAGAATTTTCAGCCCTGAAGGTAGGGCCGAAAGTGTAGACGTCACCCATGGAAAGCGCATAGATCTCCGCCTCCAGTTGCCCGCTAACGGTCAGGTTCGCAGGCGCCGAAAAAAAATCCCGCTCAAAATCTATTTGCCCCTCTTTTCTGGGGACCTCATCCAGGTCAAAGGCCGTCACCCGGAACATCTCACCGGCTCCCTCACAGTCGCTTCCCGTGATGATGGGCGTATGGAGATAAATAAAGCCCCTTTCCTGAAAAAAGGTGTGGATAGCCAGGCTCATGGCATTTCGGACCCTTGCTACGGCCCCGAAGGTGTTGGTCCTGGGCCTGAGATGGGCTATTGTCCTGAGAAACTCAAAAGAGTGTCGCTTCTTTTGCAAAGGATAAACATCAGGGTCTGCCCATCCCAGCACCTCCACCTCTTCGGCCTGAAGCTCCACCTTTTGACCTTTTCCAGGCGAAGCGACTACTGTCCCCACAGCCCGAATGGAGCAGCCCGTCTGGAGCTTCAGGATCTCACCCTCATAGTTGGGCAGCTTTTTATCTGCAATGATCTGAATACCGCTGAAAGAGGAACCATCATTCACTTCGATGAAAGAAAAGCCCCCCTTAGAGTCCCTTCTGGTCCTGACCCAACCCATCACGGTGATTTTCGCACCGTGATCCTCTGAAGCCAGAACCTGCGCAATCCTGGTCCGTTTCAAAACACATCACCTCTCTGCATTAAATTACAAATTCTCACCGCCAAAACCTTGCACTGGCGTGCACCGAGCTAAGAATTAACCGCAGATTTACGCAGACGCAATTGAAAAGTTTTTTTGGACGCAGATTATAATCCGCAGATTTCGCAGATTTCGCAGATACCCAAGAAACTGGCTTGGTTGGATCGCTTGAAATAATGGGACCCCCTTGAGGAACAAAAATGAGCTCGCTTATTTTTGTCCTTCAGGGCTTCCCATTGATCACAATGCCGTGCATTGGGATCCCCGCGCTCTCCGACCCGTAGGCTCTACGAGCCGGAGGTAGCGGGGTTTCCAGCGATCCTGAAGATTACACCTTTTGAGCTTCCGTGGAATCCGTGTGTTTCGCAGCGCGAAACCCGTGTCAAAAAACTCTTTTTCGTGTCTTCGTACTTTCGCCTGCCCTGA
>JASFEQ010000499.1:0-3122 GCA_050124735.1 Desulfobacteraceae bacterium
CTTTTCCATGAATTCGCCCTAATTGCGCGGAGTCATTATGGGCCAGAATGTTTCCGTCGGTATCAATCACGATCAGATAGACAATGTCGGCTTGCTGGGCGGTTTCTGTCAGCAACTTCTGGAGCTGAAATCCCCCCCTGTGCATGCCCATCATGCCCATCATCCCTGTCCTGGTTCCAGCTTCAAAAGCCCTTATGAGGGCAGCGCCCTTTTCCAGCAGCAGTTCGGTGGTGAATTCCTTTTCTCGGGCGATATTTTGAAGCGTTATGAACACAAAGATGGGCACCAGGACGATTACTGCGCCCAAAATGATCCATGGCGGTATGCCAAACCACCCTTTCTTTTCAGTCCTATCTTTTTTCATGAACATCATACTAAGCAAAAGGAATACCAGAATAAAATCGCTTCGCGATTTTATATAGCATCCCGCCTATTTCAAGGAGGGATTTAGAAGAATTCTCTGCGAATAGGGCCGTGCTTTAAGATTCTTGAAGAATTTAACTAAGCGGCGTAGCCGCGTTTTATAAAATCACAGAGCGAAGCGATGTGATTTTATCTGTGGATACTTTCTATCCACCTGGATACCTTGTCTCCATAAAGATGGATACTTATTATCCACTTTTCAAGCTATCGCCACAAGAAAACAAAAAATTTGAGTCACAAGACCTAAAAACTGCCAGCAAAATTAGATGGTTATGACTTGTCTTCAAGATTTGGCATGCCCGTTGCTCAATAGAAATCAAAAACATTACCCCTCTTCTTTATCACCGGCCTTCAGAAACGCTGTCCTAATGTCATTACGAGGGATTGAAACGACCGAAGCAATCTCATAAGCCATTGAAAACGAGGAGATTGCCGCGCTCCCTGCGGTCGCTCGCAATGACGAAAAGAGATTGCGACACAGCCCCCGCGGGAGGGGAAGTGATTCGTCAGACAGGGGAACGAGGCCTTAGGCGATGCAGGCGGGTGTTTTCTAAGAAAAGATCTGTTTAAAGTGCAAGTGGAACGCGGTTTTGGAGAAAAGAGTTTGGGCATTCATATTATATATTTAAGGTATACGAACTACGAAAGGATAGCTAACCATGAATAGTATAATGACATTTTTGCAAGACATTCTGGGCCAAGGGCCCGGTTATGGTGGTTGGGGTATGCACCAAGGGCCCATGGGCTGGGGATATGGGATGCCCTGGCTCGGCCACATTATCAGCCTGGTATTCTGGATCGGCCTAATTGTGGCCATCTTCTTCCTTATAAGATGGCTTTTTGTGTCAACACGATTCAAGAGTACAGAGATCACCTCTGGCGATTCAGCCCTGGAGATACTTAAGACAAGGTATGCCAAGGGCGAAATCAATAGAGAGGAATTTGAAGAGAAAAAGAGAGATCTGCTCGCATAACCCAGCGGTTGGTTGGCTCACATACCATGCGTGTCCTAGAAGGGGCTCATCAAACGATGTTTCCTGAAGTTCAAAAAGTGTTTTTTGGGGCAAAACCTTTAGGCCAAAGTCATTTGATCCTGCCTATCGGCAAACAGATCAAGACCTGGCATAAAGCAAATCGTAAGATGGGATGGGGCATCACAGAACAGGAGTTTGATGACATCGAGGAGCCCCCACAAATGACAGAAGCCGATAGGCGTCAAGGGTACATAGGTGCCGTTCTTTCCTATGGCTTTGGAGATGATGGCGCTGGCCATGCCGATCCCGTTTTTTCGGGAAAGGTGGCATGGGAACATGCCCAAAAGCGTTGGTGGCGGAAAACATGGCAGTGTGAGTATATTGATTTTAACAAGGTAAATCACATCCGGTTACGCCCTGAAGCACCACCCAGACCCAAAGGCTTCTATTACGCAAAATTCCAGCCAGGTGAAAAACTCCAGTTGCTTACTGTCTCACAGGCTCGTAAGAATTTTAATAACGAGACAGGTTTGGGCCCTGAAGGCGTTCAATTCCTGACAATCACCCATAAACACTTTCAAGACTTGATGAATGAGAGAAACATTCCCTTAATGGCCCTTGCAGACTATGATGTGGCACCTCACGGCTTCAACGATTTTTTCGATGCGGCTCAAATGTTTTGCAGTGAAGGTATTCTTGGGTTGGGCATTGGGAATGTGGATCAAAATTATCCCCTCTTTGGGATTCCCACTATTCGCCTCGAATGAGCTAAGAAATTATTGCGAACCGTTCGAATGGCCTCTCATTTTGAGGACGTTACATAGCGAGATAATGATTGAGGCATCTCCTAAGCGCCTAAGCCTTTTAGTTGGGTTTTGCCTCTATCCAACGGACCATGTCAGAGGAGAGGTGCTCTTCCACCTGAATTCGCCATCCAGCCCTACGGATGTTTTCCATAGTCCTTCGATTGATATTTGCCCCCATCATGCGAACCACCATGGGATTGAACATATCAAAAAGAAACCCAAGAATCGGGTTTCCCGGTCGCATGTGTTCGAGAAGCATAAGTTTTCCGTCTGGTTTGCATATTCTTTTCAGCTCTTGAAGCCCCAGAACTGGGTCTGGGACAGAACAGAAGACAAATGTGGCGAAGATCGTATCAAAGGCATGATCTGGGAACGTCAGATGCTGGACGTCCATCTCCCTGAAGTCCACCGCCAGACCAAGATCCGACGCCTTCTTTCGTGCCTTCTCTAGCATGCGAGGACTGAGATCGATGGCGGTAACCTTCACATTTTGTGGATAGTAGGAGAGATTCTTTCCCGTTCCCACACCCACTTCCAAAGCTCGCTCCCCAATGATTCGATCTCGGATTTTTGTCCTCCACACGGCGAACCGCGCCCGCTCCATAGGCGCCTCCAAGAAATCATAGCAGCGAGCAAGCCTGTCATACCGCTTTCGGGTTACATTGGAATTGGATGATCCAAACATAATCAAGAGACCTCATTGCACTTTTCTCGCTTCTCTTCGTGTTCCATGTACATAACCTAATCATCATCAGGAGAGATGAAAGCAATGATGTATATGGGCGGATACTTTGTATCCAACCGGATACTGCAAATGGATACCAGGTATCCAGATATCTCTACTTTAATTTCCGAGCAATATACCTCCAAGCACTTGATGTGGAGAAATAACGCATTAATTTAAACTAGTTACTAAATC
>JASFEQ010000500.1:0-3085 GCA_050124735.1 Desulfobacteraceae bacterium
TATTGGAAAGGATATTGTGGTCTTTGCGCTGGAAACGAATGGCTTTGATGTTTCCGATCTCGGTGTAGATGTCCCTGCGACTAAATTTGTTGAGAAGATCAAGGAGACGAATACCAGCGTTGTAGGTTTGAGTGGATTCCTGACGGCGGCATTTGATGAGATGAAGAACACAGTGGAGGCTATCGAATCTGCTGGCCTTCGAGATAAGGTAAAGATCATGATTGGCGGCGGAGGCGGCGCCATGGATGAACGGCTCAGGGATTACACAGGTGCTGATGATTATGGCATGAACGCGATGGATGCAGTGCATCTTGCCAAGAAATGGATAGGAGGTGAATAAAAATGGCGAAATCGGCTGAAGAACTTTACAACGAGAGAGAAAAAAGGATTCAAGGTGCCAGCCAATTAAAGAAACCTGACAGGGTTCCGATTATGCCCTTTGATACTGGGTGGAGATACAAATATATGGACATGACCTTTGAAGAGGCCCATTATGACTATGCTAAATGTCATGAGGCCATCAAGAAAAGTGTAACTGATATCCAGTTCGACGCCTTTACTCCCTCCCTTGATAACTCGGGCATTGTGTACGACCTTTTGGATTTCAGGCAGATCAAATGGGCAGGTGCCAAGCGGGAAAAGAGCAGGGTGCGTCCGAGGAGTATGTTTCAGTTTGTTGAGCCCAACACAGAATACGAGGGCATGAGTGCGGAGGATTATGACTGGTTCCTTGATGACCCAGGGGATTATATTATGAGAAAGCATATCCCCAACTTGTGTGCGGCCCTTGCACCGCTAAAGACTTTCCCGCCTTTACATTGCATGTCCTCTTACTATTTCGGCTTGATGGAGACCTTGGCACATATTGGCAGCCCGGAAGGCATCGAGGCTTTTGAAAGGCTTTTAGAGGCAGGCAAAGAGGCCCACAAATGGTTTGTTGCCACTGTGGGTATGCTGAAGGAAATGAATGCGCTTGGATTTCCATGCATTGCCCATGGGTTTACCATAGCCCCCTATGACTACTTTGCTGATTTATTCAGGGGGACACGGGGCTCCATGTTGGATATGTATCGGATTCCAGACAAGCTGAAGAAGGCCTGTGAAAGGGTGACGCCCTGGCTGATAGAGTGGGGCATTCATGCCAACAAGGCCTTTTGTGATGTTACCGGTGTGGAAAACAAGCGCGTACAAATTCCAATTCACAAAGCTGCGGGCGGTTTCATGTCTGAAAAACAGCATCAGGAATTCTTCTGGCCGACTTTGAGGGAAGTCATCCTGGGTCTTATTGATGCAGGATTAACGCCATACGTGTACACGGAAGGGGTCTATACGGAGCGGCTTCCCGCTATTAAAGACGTCCCCGAGGGTAAAGTCATTTATAACGTGGAAGTTGATATATTTGAGGCCAAGAAGATCCTGGGCGACACGGCTTGCATTGTGGGTGGCCCTCCTGCCTCCATTATGAACACTGGCACACCGGAAGATGTTAAAGAGTATTGCAAGAAGCTCATTGATGTCTGTGGAGATGGAGGTGGCTTTATTATGGGCGTCCAACTGCCGCTTTTGACAGACAAGGTTGAAAACGTAAGAGCACTGGTGGATTTCACCAAGGAATACGGAGTGAACAAGTAAAAGATAATAAATTTCTAAAGTCCTCAGCAGGATTGAAGACATGTTCCCATCGAGACTCCGCATCAGGGCCGCGAAGGAGAAGTAGATGCCGATAGTTCGCGATATCCCCCTGAATCTGAGCACAAGGGAAGTGCTGCGTCGCGTCGGAATAAAAGCAGGTTCTATACGCAGACCGAAGACGGAAGCTTTAATCGGGAAACTCTTGGACAGGATAGCCAATGATGATCTGCTGGAGCCGATCATTGCCTATAAGATTTACCCTATTCTTGAACTAGACGAGCACAAAATTCGGGTTCAGGGGGATACCGTACTGGAGGGTTCACTGCTTCCTATGGTCTTGGCAGAGGCCAAGGAGCTTGCTGCAGTGATTTCAACAATTGGACCGATGCTGGAGCGTGAAGTGACAAAGTGCTTTGGAAGAAAGACACGTCTGGAGGGGCTGCTTCTTGATGGGATTGGAAGTGTGGCTATGGATTCCCTATGCCAGCATGTCTGTCGGCTCATGAGTCGTGTAGCTTCGGAAAAGGGTTATCGGGCAAGTAGCCCGGTTAACCCGGGAATGCCGGGCTTTCCTATGTCAGAGCAGTGGCGTCTCTTCGATCTCGCATCAGGCGGAGAGATCAATGTAAGCCTGACGTCATCAGGTATGATGGTACCGCGCAAATCCGTCTCCATGGTTATTGGCATTGGGCCACATATGAAGACGTGGACACAGGCAGAAACATGCGCCAGATGCACGCTTAGCAAAACCTGTGCCTATAGATACCACGGAGATCCCGAGCCACCGCAAGAGGAGAAATGGGAAAGGAGTGACGGTGCATACAATTAATTTTGAACCTTTGGGCCGAAGGGGAAAGTGCCAGAGCAGCGAGTCCCTTCTTGATTGTGCTCGCCGGTTGGGTGCCGGGATAAGTAGTCTGTGCGGGGGCCGAGGCCTATGCCGCTGCGGTAAGGTTCAGGTATTGGAGGGAGCAGTCTCAGAACCGACATCCAACGAATTAGAGAGCTTTTCGGCTCAAGAACTGCAACAAGGGTGGCGGCTAGCCTGCCAGACTTATCCTTTCAGTGACTGCAAAATACGTGTCCCTCCGGAGTCAATGACCTCGCCACAACGGGTCCAAATTGAAGGATTAGAGGTCACGATTGCTCCTGAGCCCCCTGTTCGAGGCTATCATGTAGAATTATCTCCGCCGACATTGTCCGACCCAACAGCTGACGGGGACCGCCTGCTGGAGATCCTAAATCGCCAATACCAGTTAAATTGCGACAAAATTGATATGGAAGCCCAACGCAAACTTTCCCCGCTGCTCCGCTCCTGGGAGTGGCAGTGTCTTGCCTTGGTCCGAAATAATGAGGTGGTGGGGCTTGGCCCCTGGGAAAGCCGGCAACTGGGCTTGGCGATAGATCTTGGGACCACCAAGGTAGCTGCCTACCTGGTAGATTTGAGTAGTGG
>JASFEQ010000501.1:0-3039 GCA_050124735.1 Desulfobacteraceae bacterium
TTGGCTAGATTAAGCTTAGAGGGGAAAGGGGCCGACTCACGATGCGACGCAGGATTCTGTGATGGCGAGAATCATTGCCTCCGTGTCGAGGGAAGCCTGAACCCCGAGGGGAAGGGAGATATTTTCAAGGCCATGGCCCACAGGCAGGCCACTCACCACGGGGATTTGCAGATCCGATACGGTATCCACCAACACCCGATTTATGGATGAAATGTCGCCACAACCTTCAAAAGTTCCCGCAATGAGTCCAACGAGCCCCTTTAGCTGGCCACTCAATTTGAGATGGGTCATCATGCGATCAATGCGATAAAGAGGCTCCTCTTTTTCTTCCACAAAGAGTATGGATTTCTTCAGGGACGGCATGAAAGGTGTCCCGACTAAATGGCAAATGAGACTTAAGTTTCCACCGAGAAGGGTCCCTTCCACTTTGCCAGGTACGAGCGTTTTTCCATTTGCCAGATCCACTTTCCCCATTTTATCAGACGAAACCAGATCCAAAAAGGACGCCAAGTTTCGGTTTCTGTTCTTAGAGAGCTCCTTGATCATTGTCCCGTGGAAAGTCACGAGACCTGTCTTTTTGTAAATAGCCAAAAGGAGAGCAGTGATATCGCTGTACCCAACGATTATTTTGGGATTCATACGAATCAGGTCAAAGTCAATCTTTTCAAGGAGCCTAAGCGTTCCATACCCACCACGAGCGCAGAAGATGACTTTCACATCTTTGTTGTCTAACATGGAATTCAGGTCTTCGAGCCGGGTTTCATCATCACCAGCCACGTAATCTTGCCTTTGGAAGAGGTGAGGCGAAACCATGACTTTATAACCAAATGACTCCAGGAGGTTTATGCCGGGTTGGATTTCCGAAGGTGTGACAGGTCCAGCCGGTGCAATAACACCCACTGTCTCGCCTTTTTGGAGTTTAGGGGGTTTGAGGTTATTTGGTTGCATGAAGACACTTCTCATAGAGTAATGGAGTACGGGAGTAATGGAGTATTGCGATTACAATCGTGCAATGTTCTCCATCTGATTTTTCCATTACTCCAACACTCCAATACTCCAACTGGGCAGGTCAGATTGAGAGCTTCCAAATACTCTTGTTTTGATCACGTTGGGGATATTTTTTGAACGCCCTCACCTGTTCCTCTCATGAATGATCATCAGGCCCTCAAGGGTCAAAAACTCCTCCACGTGCTCAATGGTCTCAGATTCTTCACAAATGAGAGGGGCAAGGCCTCCTGTTGCTACAACCGTTAGATTATGCCCCACCTCTTTTTTAATTCGGTTTACAATGCCATCAACCAGTCCCGCATATCCGTAGATAATGCCCACATTCATGCTGCTAATGGTATCTTTGGCAATGACATTTTTGGGTTTGGCAAAGATCTCCACCCTTGGCAGTTTAGACGCCTTCTGGAACAGGGCCTCGCAGGAAATGGTCACACCCGGAGCGATGGCGCCTCCGATATAGGCCCCATCCTTGGAAACACAATCAAATGTGGTGGCTGTTCCAAAATCAACCACAACAAGCCCGGTGCCATACTTCTCATAGGCTGCCACAGCATTAACAATCCTGTCAGCACCTACCTCTTTGGGGTTATCGTACTGGATGGGCATGCCTGTCTTCAGACCCGGCCCCACTATCATGGGTGTAATCTTGAAATAACGGTGGGCAAATTCCTCAAAGGCATTCAAAAGTGGAGGAACAACGCAAGAGATAATGATGTGGGTAATGTCACTCATTTCTATTTCGGTTGACTTGAATAGGTTGCCTATGAGAATCCCCAGTTCGTCTGCTGTTGCGTCCTTTTCTGTCCGCACTCTCCAGTGCTCGAGGACCTGATCCTTGTCGGTCACGCCAAAAACAGTATTCGTATTTCCTATGTCAATACAGAACAACATGCTTCCCTCTAATTCCAGTGTGGACGACTCCCAATTTCGGTTTCTGATACAGGCTTTCAATTAGCAATGCACCCTGGAGAATGTCAAATGACAAAATCCCAAGTTCAAAAATCTTCGAGCACCCAAGAAATCTAGGAGAGATTTGACATTTGGCATTGGCCACACGTCATTGGTCACCTGTCACTGGTCATTCGTCACTAGTCACTCGTCACTGGATGGTCGAAGCACTGTACGACTGAACTTTCCCAGACTTTAGTCACTTTAGCCGAAGGCCCTGAGCATAGTCGAAGGGGCACTTTAGCTCACTTCTTCGACGCTTCCCCTCTTAATGGCATCGATCATTCTGACCGTCTCCATGGTCTTCTTCACGTTATGCACCCTGACAATATGGGCACCATTCAATACACCTGCAGCCACCGCCGCCATGCTTCCTGTATCCCGCTCATGGGGCTTTTTGTCAAGGATATGCCCTATAAAGGCCTTGTTGGACGGGCCTAAAAGAATCGGCCTCTCCAAGACATTGAATTCAGCCAGTTCCCTTATGATTTGCAGATTATGATCAAAGGTCTTTCCAAAACCAATCCCAGGGTCCACAATGATCATATCCTTCCTGATTCCTCCTGCCACGCCTCTGTCCATGGCACTTTTCAGGAAATCTAAAATCTCAGGAATCAGATTTTCATACGTGGGATTTGCCTGCATATCCGTTGGGGTCCCTTGCATATGCATCAGGATGACAGGAACCCCTGCCTCAGCTGCAACCGGAATCATTGCTGGATCAAACCGCAACGCACTGATGTCATTTATTATCGAAGCCCCAGCCTTCAAGGCCTTCCGGGCTACGTCGGCCTTACAGGTATCTATGCTGACGGGGATTCTCAGGTCTTTGCTAAGGGCCTGGATCACGGGAATAACACGATCCAATTCTTCTTCAGCTGAAATTTTTTCTGAATAAGGTCTTGTGGACTCCCCTCCCACGTCAATAATATCAGCCCCATCCTTTGCCATGGAGAGTCCATGCTCAATGGCCTTGTCCCCCTGAAAATATATTCCCCCGTCTGAAAAAGAATCGGGGGTCACATTTAAGACCCCCATGATATGCGTTCTTCGCCCCAGCTCAAGCGTGTAATTCCACCAACT
>JASFEQ010000502.1:0-3027 GCA_050124735.1 Desulfobacteraceae bacterium
CCGGGCTGGGGTTAATTGAACTGGATGCTGGGCCAGAAACAGGAGCCCATTTTGAACCCAATTTTTGGCCACCCGAGATCACCGAACCTATAGATTTCAAAATCAAGCCGGAGATTTATGGAAGCGATGAAACGATCGTTCCGGGCAGTTCACTCACCTTGTGGGTAGACAGTGGCGGCCTTGCTTGTCCACCTTACCATTGGTCACTCACTGGAAAGGGCTATTCAATCTCTTCAAACACAACACAAAATGATTTGGAAACCGTTACGCTAACGTCTGATGGAGGCAGATGTGGGGCAAATTTTAATCCCTACGTCAAAGTTAACGTTCAGGACGGTTGTGGCGCAATAGCAGAGAGATTCGTAAGGAACTCTGGTGGTAAATGGGGAAACATGAATGAACTGGCCAGTGGGAACTGTGATCCCTTTGGTAACTGTGATGCCGGGGCAGCCTGCAATCAGCCTGTCGCTGAGATATCAGACGGGATTCACAAGTGGACATTCTCACAAGTTTATGGAGGGCACTGCAGTAAAGACGGCGACTGTTGGTGGCGTTGTGCTGGAGACTGTCGGTACTTGCCGCCATGCGGTGGACCACATGAGTGCAATCCGGCGTCGTCCACCTGTGGTGGAGGTGTGGACTGTTACTGTTGGACCGTTTCCTATAGACACTATCCTTGGGTCTGCGGCCCATAACAAAAGGGGGACGTCCATTTGTAAATCAGTTATTCTCTTGATGTTAAAATTATCTTAAGTTGCTCATGCCGAGATTAGCCCGCCTGGATGCTCCCGGTGTTCTGCACCACGTAATTATCCGTGGCATCGAACGCCGGAAGATATTCAAAGACAACAGAGACCGCAATAATTTTCTTGATCGCCTCCAAATTCTCCTTCCTAAGACCAATATGTCATGTTATGCATGGGCACTGTTGCCCAACCATGCTCATTTTCTTTTCCGTACAGGGGATACAGGCTTGTCAACTCTAATGAGGAGGCTACTCACGGGGTATGCGGTGAGTTTTAACCGCAGGCATAGGCGGCACGGACACCTCTTTCAGAATCGATTCAAATCAATCATCTGCCAAGAGGACGATTACCTGCAAGAATTGGTTCGTTATATTCATTTAAACCCCATCAGGGCCAAAGTAGTGTCCGATATTATTGATCTCAACAGGTATGAATATAGTGGCCATAGCGTATTGATGGGTAAGCAAAAATGCTCGTGGCAGGATGCACAATATGTTCTTTCTTGTTTTGGCCGGAACACTGCTGAATCAGTAAAAAGTTACTATGCATATGTGAAGTCTGGGATAGATCAAGGGAGACGACCCGAGTTAGTCGGTGGAGGTCTGATTAGAAGCCTCGGAGGTTGGGCGGAGGCCAAAAGAATTCGCTTGAAAGGTCATAAACGCCTTAAAGGAGATGAACGGATATTGGGAAACAGCGAATTCGTAATGATGATTTTGTCGGAGGCTAATGAGAAATATGATCGACTTTATGAGTTGAAGAGTAAGGGGTATGATCTTAAAAAGCTTGAGAAAAGAGTGACCGAGATATATCAAATTGATAAGGATGAACTATATTCACGAGGCCGGCAGAAAATCCGAGTTGAAGCAAGAAGTCTCTTCTGTTATTGGGCCGTTCGAGAATTGGGGATAAGTGGTACCTCTTTAGCAAAACGTCTTGGCATGAGTCAGTCAGGGGTAGTATACGCTGTGAATAAAGGAGAAAAGATGGCTAAAGAAAGAAAATATCAACTAACCGAATGAGTTACTGATTTACAAATGGACGTCCCCCTTTTCTGTTGATGGTGCAGGGGAAGGGGCGGTTCAGGTCGCGGAAAAGGATGTCACTGATTTGGTTCTGGTACTGGGAACGTTTTTCAGGGTTTTCATATTTAAGCAGATTCAACTGGTAGACTTTGAAGCCCAGGCAAACCTGTGTTTTTTGTTGTTGATCCAGTTGTTGAAGGAAGGGGTCTTTTTCGGGTGGGCACCCGTCTAATATTTCCTTTATAAAATCGAAAAGCAGTCCACCGGTCATGGCCTTTTCCAGCTTGGCAACACGGTTTTGATAGCTAATCGGGGAAGTAAATTCGATAATGGGGCGATCATCAGTATTAATGGGGTGATTCATGAAAAGCCCTTTGTTATGGGTGAGATTGCCACAATATTTCATCAAGCTCCAAAAAAGAAGTCTTTCCGGTGAAAGCGCCACCTTTTGTAACCTGTCTTGTTTGTGACTCTCGAGCGTGACCTTTGCATTTAAAGGAGCGTTGCTATTTGAGCAGATTAAGCCCAAGGCGGGTCTTGTCGTGGAATATGAAGCTCGCCACAATGTCACCTGGTCGAATACTTCCAGCAGGGTTCGGACAATCGAATAGAACTCATCCTTTGATAATTGGTACATGGCCAGCCACTGTACAAATAATCCATCCGTCTTCAAGCGCGATCTCACGTTCTTAAAGTGTTCCAGGGTATAGAGATTACCGACCCCCGCTTTCCAGGGCAGGAAAAGGTCGGCAATGATAAGATCGTATGTCTCTTTTCGCCCGAGCAGATAATTGCGGCCATCTTCAATCAAAACCCTGGCCCGCTTGTCTTCATACAGGCCAAAGCAATAATCGGCAAAAAATTTCCGCGATGCCTGGACCACCTCGGGAACCAGTTCGCACACGGTTACCTTTTCAACATGGCTTGCCAGAGCCGAGCCGGCCGTTATCCCTGTGCCCAAACCGAGATAAAAAACCGATTTTGGATTTGCGTGCAACATGAGGGGTATTCCGCTTTGGGCCATCTGCACGCGCATCCCCGACGGCAGAGTCCCGCCGGCAGAGTACTTGTTGTTGATATACATCCTCAGGTAATCTTTGTTTTGTTCTGTTTTATGTTGAATAACAGAAGTAATGGTGACCGGTCCCTCAAAGACCCCAAGAAGCTTAGCGTTTTTGTTGGGTTTTATGTATACCAGCGGAAGATCGGCGGGTAAAAGCAGGGAAAACAACAGAACGCCCACCAAAGCAAGAGTC
>JASFEQ010000503.1:0-3015 GCA_050124735.1 Desulfobacteraceae bacterium
TTTTTCATCTTGTTTTATGATAAAGACGCAGCTAATTTATAGCAGCCTAACCATCTCATAATCGATCCTGGAAGACTGGAGGAACTATGGCAAAACATATTGGAATCGTCGCTTGCAGCGCAGAGGGCGCAGCCCTCTGTTATCGAACCATTTGCACCGAGGCGCCCAAAGAGATGGGGGAATATGCCCATCCGGAAGTGACTATGCACACCCACCCTTTATCAGCATACATGAAACACATCTGGGCAGGAGAATGGAAAAAGGTGGCTGAACTCATGCTATCCTCGGCCCAGAAAGTCGCTGAGGCTGGAGCGGATTTTGCCATTTGCCCGGACAACACCATCCATCAAGCCTTGACATCTGTAGAACCCAAATCCCCGATCCCCTGGTTGCATATCTCGGAAACAGTGGCTGAAGAAGCCCAGAAACAGGGGTTTGCTCAACTGGGCATACTAGGAACGAAATATCTCATGACAGGACCCGTGTATTCTGAGACTTTAAGGAAATATGGCATTGCCCATGAGATACCGGAAGAGGAAGATCGAGAGCGTATCGATGAGATCATATTCAAGGAACTTGTGAACGGGCTTTTCACAGAAGACTCGCGAAACTATTTCAATGAGGTGATGCGGGCCCTGAGGCAAAGAGGGTGTGATGCGGCGGTTCTTGGGTGCACAGAAATTCCCCTGGTCGTGGATCCAAGCGACTCTCCGCTCCCAACGTTGGACTCCACGCGCTTACTGGCTCGGGGCGCCATCAGAGAGGCCCTTGCGAAACCATGACGTCTAGGCAGGCTTTGTTTCTCAAATTGAACCAGATCAAGAAAGGGCGTACAATCGCCAGGAATGAGGAGGAGAATTATGAAACTCAATGTAAAGGCGCTTGCACTGACTTGTGGATTGTTATGGGGAATTGGCCTTTTTATTTTCACTTGGTGGATTATTGCATTTGATGGAGCAACCGGAGAGGTGACCTTCATCGGACGTATATATCGTGGGTACAGCATCAGTCCTGGTGGAAGCTTCATAGGTCTGATATGGGCCTTTTTCGACGGTCTAATCGGGGGGGCCATATTCGCATGGCTCTACAATCTGATCACGACCCGCTTACCAAGTAGGGCAGCATCATAAACCTGCGTAATAGTCATTGTGAGGAAAGGCAAGAATCGTGCACCAAATTCCTATTGACCTTTACGGTGACACTATCACTGGAACCGTCTATAATTAGGAATTAAGCGGATCAAAAAAACATTCATATGCTTGAGGAGTGAGACCAATGCCTGCTTCTATTTCCGGTATTTTCCCGGCCCTGACGACTCCCTTTGAAAAGGGAGATCTTTCATCATCGCAACTGAAATCAAATATAGAGAAGTTTGAAAGGATTGAGCTCTCCGGGTATCTCGTCTTGGGTTCTACCGGAGAGAGTGTCCTGATGAATGATCGCGAGCGCATCAAAGCTGTAGAGACGGTTCGGGCAAGCGCTTCAGAAGGCAAGACGATTATTGCGGGAACTGGGATGCAGTCCACCCGTGCGACCATCGAGTTTACCAACCTGGCAGCTGGTGCGGGTGCGCAATATGCCTTGGTGGTGACTCCCTTTTATTTTAAAAAGCAGATGACCGCTCAGAATCTGGAAAACTACTACCTTGAAGTGGCCGAGAAATCTAAGATCCCTATTCTCATGTATAACGTCCCTAAGTTTACGGGTCTCGATCTGCCCATAAAGGCCATTCTATCCCTCGCCGATCACCCAAATATCGCTGGCCTCAAAGAATCCTCAGGTAACATTGCTCTGATGGGTGAATTGATTAAGAGTTGTCCTGAGGATTTCCTTATATTCCAGGGGACGGGTTCGCTCTTGTTCACATCTCTGATGCTTGGCGCGCGGGGAGGGATATTGGCACTCTCCAACATGGCGCCGGCTGAGACTGTTGAGATTTTTGAGAGGGTCCATGCCGGAGATTTGGACAAGGCGAGAGAGATCCAAATGAGGCTCATTACTCTGAATGAAAGGGTCGTCAACACCTATGGTGTGCCCGGGATTAAATGTGCCCTGGATCTGCTTGGGTATTTCGGGGGCCATCCCCGTCCCCCCCTTCAACCGGTTGACCAAGAGACAAAGGAAGCCATTGGCCATCTGCTTAAGGAGGCCAGGCTATTATGAGTCCTGGTGAATCGCGCTTTTTCTAATTCTCTCGATTGTGCAATTGGTTTTGTGGTATATTTGGAAAGGTGAACATCTTGACTTCGTCACCGAACCTGGATCCTAACCGGGTTCCACCTTGAACTTGTGCCTTTTCAAGGTGACACCTCCTCTCAGAAGTGCGTTTATGAATCGGAAAAGAGCAAGCCTAATTATTTTCTTATCTTTGTTCCTCATCTCTTTGCTTTCTCCTCTTGAATTACGATCTGAATTCTATGGTTATGTGGATAAAGAGGGAAACCGTCATTTTGTGGATAGCATCGACAAGATACCCTTAGAATACAAGGAGAGCACTAAGGCGTATAAGGAAAAGTATGACCATCTTCCTGAAGATCAAAGATCTATTATGCAGGAAAAGGAACGTTTGGATCTGGAAAAGAGACGAGAAGAAGACAAGAGGAAATACGAGGAATGGCAGCGGGCCCAGAAGGCGTGGGAGCAGGAGCTCAAGAAACAGAAGATCATGCGCGAATTGGAGTGGGAGCTGAAACAGAAAAAATGGGAAAGAGACCGAACGGAAACCAGACTCAAGCGCAAAGGGGTTCAGAGAGTGACCATAGTGGGGAACCCGGTGGTGGGAAATGCGGTATTGGTTCCTGTCATTCTGAGCTACCGAGGAAAACAAATTGAGACCCGGCTCATGTTGGATACAGGGGCCTCCATGATCGCCTTGCATCTGGAGATCGCAAAGGCATTAGACATAGATTTAAGACGCTTCAAAAGGATTAGGCCTCAGGTTGCGGGAGGAAAATCAATCAATGCTTATGTGGGGAAGCTAGACTACGTGAAAGCAGGTCCAATAAAAAAGGACGA
>JASFEQ010000504.1:0-3006 GCA_050124735.1 Desulfobacteraceae bacterium
ATTAAATACTTATATTGATCTTCATTTCAAGTTGAATTATTCATATTAAATAACTATAACTTCTTCATATTTCTATTTTTCGAGGGAGGAGAGGCAAAATATGGCCTCATTATTTGAAGAGACTGCAATTAATGGGATGGCGATACGCAACCGGATGGTCCGATCTGCCACCTGGGAGGGGATGTGCGAGGAAGATGGCAGGCCCACGGAAAAACTGGCCAACTGCTATCGAGACCTGGCACAGGGCGGTGTAGGCCTAATTATTACAGGCTTTACGTTTGTACGACCGGAGGGAAAGGCGTTACCCGGCAAAATGGGCATCCATACCGACGACTTTGCAGGGGATTATGAAAACCTGGCCAATGCCGCACACGACGCTGGGGGCAAGATTGCGGTCCAGTTGGTCCATGCCGGTGGCAAGGCCAATGCCAAAGAAGCCGGCCGACAGCCCCTTGCCCCTTCCAGCATACAGGACGAACAGTTTGCGGAGATGCCGGCCCAACTCACAAAGAATGAAATCAGTGACATTGTGAATGCCTTTGGAGAGGGGGCTCGCCGTGCCAAGGCCTGGGGGATCGATGCCGTGCAGCTGCATGGCGCCCATGGATACCTGATCAACCAGTTTCTATCTCCGCACATCAACCGCCGGGGTGATGAGTATGGCGGCAGGATTGAAAACCGCAGCCGGTTTCTGCTCGATGTGTACCAGGAGGTGCGGGACACGGTGGGTGCCAATTTCCCAGTGTTTATTAAACTAACCGCATCGGATAACCTGAATGAGGGTCTCACCATTGACGATGCGCTTTATGTGGCCAAGAAACTTTCAGACGCTGGTATCGATGCCATAGAAGTCTCCTCCGGCACCTCCGCCTCTGGGGACAATAACCCGGCGCGCGTGAAGATAAACAAACCAGAAAAGGAGGCCTATAACCTGGACCTGGCTATTCGGATGAAGGAGGCGGTCAGTTGTCCGGTCATGGTGGTGGGCGGATTTCGTTCATATGAAGTTGCAGAAAAAGCTCTCCAGGACAAAGGTATGGATTACATTGCCATGGCCAGACCCCTGATCCGGGAACCAGGTTTAGCCAACCGCTGGCTGCAGGGCGATCGCAGCCCGGCCAAATGTATTTCATGCAACAGCTGCTTCAAGCCTGCCGCCAAGGAAGGCGGCATCTATTGTGTGATTGAGAAAAAAGAGAGGGAAAAGGCTGCCAAACAGGGAACGTAATATGCCCACGACTCGCTCACCTGACGGAACGCCTATCTTTTTCGAAGAAGTCGGCAACGGTCCAATTCTTCTACTCCTTCACGGCTTTCTTGGTAACGGTGCAGACTGGCAGCGCTGCGGATACCTGGAAGCACTCAAAGGGCGGTTTCGCCTTTTGATCATGGATGCGCGGGGCCATGGCAAGAGCGGTAAACCCCATGAGCCAGAGGCCTATTCCACTGAGCGACGCGTTGAAGATGTTGTCGCAGTGGTGGAGTCAGCAGGAGGTGGTCCAGCTGCCTTCTGGGGCTATTCCATGGGTGGAAGAGCAGGTTTCGGGTCTATGGCCTATGCGCCAGAACTCTTCGAACGCATTGTTGTGGGAGGGATACACGTTCTGGACGAAAATCACGAGTCTTTTTCTAGGCAATTTGAAGAGCGTGCAAGGTTGCTGGATGAGGGTTTGCTCGCTCTGGTGAATTCAAGGCCAAACCTTACCCAGGGACAACGTGAAAATATGCTGAAGCAGGATGCTCGCGCACTGGCTGCCTGCACCCGTGGCGTCGCGGCGCAGGCCGGGCTCACTGATAAAGTTCGCCATTTCAACGGCCACGCGCTGGTTTACGCCGGTTCAGATGACTTGGTTTTTGATCTGGCCAAACAATCGGTGAAGTATTTGGCCAACGCCACCTTTCTGGAGTTAAAAGGCCTAAACCACGGCCAGGGGTTCACCAACAGTTCTGCGATCTTGCCCCATGCTCTTGAATTTTTGAAGGAGCTTTAGGTGAGGCGTAAGGGACCGAAACTTAGGTAATCATTAGAGATGAAGCCCGGTTCGGATATTTTGTGACTTAATATTCAACCCAGACATTAAAATTAATCACACAAAAGGGAGGACCTATGGACGCAATAGAATGTATTAAATCAAGGAGGAGCATACGCCAATTCAAACCCGAACCTGTTCCAAAAGAAGTTCTTCTGGAGATTATCAATGTGGCAAAATGGAGCCCCTCATATAAGAACAGCCAACCCTGGCAGACCGTTATCCTTTCAGGCGCCAGGAAAGAGGCACTCACGAAGATGTTGATTGACCTTCTGGAGCAAGGCATTGATCCATCCCCGGATTTACCAGAGCCAACATCATGGCCAGCACCTGAGGCGGCCAGAATTGACCATCTCTTGAGAAAGCGCGCTAAGGCAAGCGGCAAAGACGTGAATGACCCTGAAGCCTTAAAGCAAGCAAAGAAATCAAACTTCGGTTTCTATGGTGCACCCCATGCCATCTACCTTTTCCAAGATGCGAGTCTTCCTCCATGGTCCCTATTTGACCTGGGACTTTTTGCCCAGAGTATAATGCTTGCGGCCAACGCCAAGGGTCTCGGCACGGTGCCCCAGGCTTTTGCCACTGATTATGCCCAGCAGATAAAAGAGTTTCTTTCCATTCCTGAAACAAAGCGCCTTATTATCGGTATGTCCATTGGATACGCTGATATGGATTCCCCCAGAAACGCACTCAGATCTGACAGGGCTGAGACAGATGAATTTTTCACGTGGATTGAGTGATGGGAGTCGCTTCTGTTGATCCGCAGGAGCCATAGTTGCAGGTGTTTGCATCAACGGTGTCAACAAGAGATATTAGGAGGTTGAAATATGCCGAACAAGATTCTACAGATTAATTTGCGCTTCAACGTTTCAGCTGCAGAGCTGGCGGAGGAATTTGTTACAGCTGCGAGTCACATTGCGGCGGTGCCTGGGCTGAAGTGGAAGATCTTTTGTATGAACGACGAGCGAAGCGAAGG
>JASFEQ010000505.1:0-3000 GCA_050124735.1 Desulfobacteraceae bacterium
GCCGCCACCGGACATGGATTCCAAGGCATTTTCCACAATGTTGGAAAGGGCAGACACCAACTGGGCAGTGTCCATATTTATAAGAGGCGTCTCTCCATCAATATCCTTTACAATCTGTACCTTCTGCCTTTTGGCCAGGGGCTTAAATATCTTAATAACCTCGTCCACAACCGGAGGGATCTTGTCCATAGTTAGGGAAGCGGACTGGACATTCATAAATTCGCGTACCTGTTTTACCAGCTTCTCTAAGCGGATCGCTTCCTGTAGGATGGCATCCACGTACTTTTGAAGACTGTGGCCTTCCTCCAATTCCTTTTTTAGCCTCTGCGCAAAACCGCCTATGGTCATAATAGGGTTTCTGATTTCATGGGCAACGCCCTGAACAAGATGACCCATGGCCATGAGGCGTTCAGAGCGGAACAGTTTCTCCTGGGTGATCTTGAGCTCTTGAGTGGTCAGGGCAAAATCCTCCTCCAGACGCTGGTAAAGCTTAGCATTCTCCATGGCAACGGCGATCTGCTGCGCCATGCCGGTCAAGAGCCTAAAATCCGCCTGGGTGAAGGGTTTTTGGGATTTCTTGTTTATGACCTGAAGCGCGCCAATGGGTTCATCCTTGGCAATGAGGGGGACACAGATCATGGCATGGGTCTTGAAGCCGGTCTTCTGGTCATATTTGTCGCTGAACCTCTTATCCTTCCTCACATCTTGGCTCACCACGGGTCGGCCCGTCTTTACGACCCAACCAGCAATCCCCTCACCCACGTTAAGCCTGATCCCCCTTATGGGTTCTCTTTTTTCGCCTCTGGCCAAGCGGATGAAAATTTCATTTCTTTCCCTATTGAGCTCATAGACGGAACTGGCCTCTGCATCCATGAACTCTTCGGCCCACTTCATGGCATGATTGAGCACATCCTCTATATTAAGGGAGGAGCTGATCAGGCTACCGAATCTGAGGATAGTATCCAGTTCCCTTTGAGAGGTCTGTTTTTGAACATCCTTTTTCAAGTCACCAAGCCCTGTTTCGTCGCTTTACCTGCACGACGATCTCATTACCTATACAGGAGATTCAGAACAGAAGCAATAATATAAGTATTTTAACAAAAAGTGACACATGATGCCCATAGGAGAATTTTACGAATATTCGGAGAGCTTCAAATGCCCCTAATGCCTTTGCCAAATCCGGTTTAAGTGTTATACAGGAGAAAATTTGACAGAGGTGAGGCCATGAAAGTTCTACTGACCAACGATGATGGAATTCATGCACCGGGCCTCATGGCCCTATATCAGGAGTTGAATGGGGATTTTGATCTGGACATTGTGGCACCGGAATCGGAAATGAGCGCGGTAGGCCACGCCATCACCTTGGCGTACCCATTGAGGGTTAAGGTCGTGCACAAGAACGGGGCGTTCTTCGGGTATGGCGTGACAGGCACGCCCGCAGACTGTGTAAAAATCGCCGTACAGGAGCTCTTAGAAAGGCCCCCGGATATCATTCTCTCAGGGATTAATTGGGGTGCCAATGTGGGCGTCAATGTCCTCTATTCAGGGACGGTCTCGGCGGCCACTGAAGGGGCATTCTTGGGAGTAGGCGCTGCGGCCATATCCCTCAAAAGAGAGAAGAATCCGGACTACGGGTTTGCGGCTCGGTTCAGTCGCGAGATCATCCGATTCATCACCGAGAATGGTCTAAAGAAAGGGACTGCCCTGAACGTAAACATTCCTGCAGTTCCTACGGAAAAGATTACGGGGGTATCCATAACCAGGCAAGGTATAAGTCGGTTCAGAGAAAGGTATGAGCGTCGGGTTGATCCGAGGGGAAATGTCTATTACTGGCTTACGGGTGAAACCCCTGTCGAAGAAGAAGGCCCTGATACGGATGCGAGGGCCTTGAGGGAGAATAGAATCACCATCACCCCCATCACCTACGATCTTACCTGTCTGGAAGAGGTGAATAGGTTGCTGTCCAGTCCCTTACCCGATTATCTAAATTTGAGGAGGCGGGATAGGGAACGTTGACATCAAAGACCTTTTTCTTTACCTTTCCTGCAATAGGCCTAGGCATGGGGAATGACCGCACAATTTGGAATCACGAAGTCAAACAGGCGAACAAAATTGCCCGGAGTCTCGTTGATGCCAGCAGGGTCAAGTTTGGTTGGCGAATACTCCTCCTGCCTGGTTTTCTCACCCGCTATATCTATTACAAAAAAAATCTTATTTTGACCCGCAAGAATCTCCTTTTCACAAAGCGGCTGGCTTTTGATGCCGCAAAGGAGATAGCAGGAGGCGGGAGCCGTGCCATGCAAATTCGTCTGGTAGAAATTAAGACGAAGAAGCTTTTAGACAAAGAGAGAAAGGGATACTACACAGAAAAGCTGCGCCGCAAGCAACTGAATGAGATAGAGTTGCTTATGGATCATTATCTGGATCTTCTAGATTCAAGGGGAAAAAGCCATGCAGAGTTGGTCAGGGGCACATACCCTTCCAAAGAGAAATATGGTTCTTTCCTCAATAGGCTTCAAAAGGCCGAGCAGGGAGTGATCCAAGCCGCGATCACGAGTATGAAAAAGGGATCAAAGCAGGAGCGGGTCGCTTGGTTCCGCAGATTGGACGCTGCATCCAAGGAAGCCAGAGGGGAAGAGATAGAGCAGATATTCTCCGATGCGTGATCACCTTCTTGTATTTTGAAGTCAAAAACTTGGTCCTCTAGGTAAGGTCAGAAATTCTTGGCCTTGCCTTTGCCGACAGAACCAGTTTTAAGTGAGCTAAAGTTAAAAGTGAACTAAAGTGACCTGCCCGCCAACGCCGCGCCGCGCACAGTAGTTCGGCCGAGTTATGCAATCAGAACTGGTCAAACAGACCGGATTACTGATAAATGGCTATGGCAGGCGGGGCTAAAGTTGAGGTGCTCGCCTTTGGCGAGGTCTATTATTAAACTGACAAAAATCTCATTCACTTTAGGCATTTTAGGCACTTTAGAACACTTTAGGCACTCTAAAGGGG